>NZ_JBHFCS010000019.1:0-120373 GCF_044143025.1 Pseudomonas sp. TR47
CTCTGCCACCGCAAGTTCTGCGGGTGGCGCATCTTCAGGGCGCACCACCCTCACCAATTTCACCTTCACCAAATACCTGGACAGTGCCAGCTGCAAGCTTCTTGCTGGGGGGGTTACAGGCGGTATGTTAGGTGGTGAAGTAGGTGGCAAAACAGGTGAAGTTATTGGGGAGGTGATTTATGAAGGGGCTCTAAGGTGACTTCTATTCATCCTGGGTTGATTGGGCTGTTGATCATGGGGCCTATGATATTTAGCATGCTGGCTATTGTTTATGTGGCGCATTATTACGTCGAATCGTTCGAGGCAATGATGCCAAATAGTCGTATTGTTCGTGATTATAGAAGGGTTTTTTCCAGTGCCGGTTTAGTTGGAAAGCTCATGCGTACAGGTTCGATTTCCATGATACTGATGATGCCAAAGATGTATGCGCGCAGAGGGCTCGTTGACTTGGATGAAGTAAGAGGCTTTCCTCGTCGACTAAAGCGTGTGCTGGTTGGATTGCACTTATTACTATTTGTGCTATTAAGCGCTCTTGTGGGGTTCCGTTTTTTATTACTTTAGATCGATTCGTGTAACGCTAGCCCAGGCCGCATGGCAGCCTGGGCAAATTCTTAGGCCTTGTTCAAATACATCCGCGTAGTCAGCAGATACACCGGCAACCCCGAAACCACAATCAACAACGCCGCATAAGGTGCCGCCGCCGCGAACTCGACGTTGGCGGTATGCGCCCAGACCTCGGTGGCCAAGGTGGTCATGCCCGTCGGGCTGAGCAGCAGGGTGGCAGTCAGCTCCTTCATGGCATCGAGGAACACCAGTGCGAAGGCGGCCGCCAATGCTGGGAAGATGATCGGCAAGGTCACCCGGCAGAACGCCGCGAAACTGCTGGCACCCAGGGTGCGGGCGGCTTCTTCCAGGGTTGGCGATGCCTTGTTCAGCGCGGTGCGCACAGGGGCCTGCGCCAAAGGCAGGAACAACAGCGCATAGGCCAGCAACAGCAACGCAGTGGTCTGGTACAGCGCCGGCACGTAGTGCAGGGAAAACACTACCAGCGTCAGGGCGATCACCAGGCCGGGAAGGGCATGCAGCAGGTAGGGCAGGCGCTCGGCCCAGAGCGCCAGGCGGCCTTTGTAGCGCACCACCAGGAAGCTCACCGGCAACGCCAGCAGCACGCAGAAACCGGCGCCGCCCAGTGACACCGACAGGGAGGTCAGCAGCGCCTTAGAAATCTCCGCCACCGGGAACGCCGCCGAAGACCCCACGCTCAGCCAGTAACCGAGCATGGCCAGTGGAATACCGCTGCCCAGTATCGCCAGGCCCAGGCAGAACAGTTGCGCCAGCGGCGCCCAGCTACCCAGGCGTACCGGCTGCGCGCGGCGTGCCACGCCCTGGCCGATGCGTACGTGGCGGGCCTTGCCGCGCACCTTCAGTTCCAGCCAGAGCATCACCAGGCACAGTGCCAGCAGTACCGCCGAGAGCATGGCGGCGTTGGCGTTGCTGAACTCCAGCTCGAACTGTTGGTAGATCGCCGTGGTGAAGGTCTGCAGGCCCAGGATCGACAACGCGCCAAACTCCACCAGCATGTGCAGGGCGATCAGCAATGCGCCGCCGAGCATCGACGGCCACAGCAGCGGCAGGGTGACCTTGGTGAAAACGCCCCAGCGGCTGCAGCCCAGGGTGCGCGCCGACTCTTCAAGCGAAGTGTCGAGGTTGCGCAGGGTGGCGGCCACCGGCAGGAATATCAGCGGGTACTTGGACAGGGCCATGACCAGGATAGCTCCGCCCAGCCCCTCGAAGTCCGAGCTCAGCGACACCCAGGTAAAGCTGCTGACGAACGAAGGTACGGCGAATGGCAGGCATAGCACTACGCCCCACAGCCGACGGCCCGGCAGGTTGCTGCGTTCGAGCAGCCACGCCAGCGCCAGGCCAACCACCATGCACGCCACCGTCACCCCGACCATCAGCATCAGGGTGTTGCGCATCAGGCCCCAGACGAACGGGCGCCAGAGCAGGTGCAAGGCTTCTCGCCAGCCGGCTTCCCAGGCTTTCATCGCGACGTACAGCAATGGCAGCAAGCTCATCGCCACCAGAAACAGTACAGGCAGCACCACCCAGATGGAGGGGCGCTTGCGGCGCGGTACGAAGCGTACCGGCACCGGCTCGGACAGGGCGGCGGTCATCAGAGCAGGCCGACCTCGCGTTCAAGCTCCAGCGCTTCCTCGGCATTGCCCAGGTCGGCCGGCGAGATTTTCGGCGGGCGCAGGTCTTCGAACGGCTTCAGGCCACGGTCGGAGACCATGCCTTTGTGCAGCGGGTATTCAGCGGTGGTCTGGGTGATCACACGCTGACCTTCTTCGCTGGCCATCCAGTTGAGCAGGGCCTGCGCTTCTTTCGGGTGCTTGCTGGCCTTGACCGCTGCGGCGCCGGAGATGGTCACCAGGCCACCGGCATCGCCGTCGGCCAGGTAATACAGCTTCGAATCGAGCTTGCCGCGCTCGCGCTCCAGGGCGTACCAGTAGTAGTTGTTCACCAGCACGGCGGCGACTTCGCCTTTTTCCACGGCCTTGAGTGCGACCATGTTGTTGGTGTAGGTCTTGCCGAAGGCTTTCAGGCCGGTCAGCCACTCTTCGGCAGCGTCACGCCCGTGCATCTTGAGGATGGCCACGGCCTGTTCCTGGAATGCACCGCTGGTCGGTACGAAACCGACCTTGCCGTCCCACTCGGGGTTGGCGAAATCCATTACCGATTGCGGCAAGTCTTTCTCGTCGATCTTCTTCGGGTTGAACACCACCACGCGGGTGCGGGCGGTCACGCCCATCCAGGAACCGTTGGCGGCAACGTATTCCTTGGGCAGCATGTTCAGCGTGGCGTCATCGATCTTCGCCAACAAGCCCAGTTCGCCCAGGTTGTTCAGTGGTGGCGATTCTTCGGTGTAGATGATGTCGGCCGGCGAGCGGTCGCCTTCCTCGATGATCTGGCTGGCCAGCTGATTGCTGCTGCCTTTGCGGATATTGATATGGATGCCGGTCTTGGCCTCGTAGGCCTTGGCGATGGCTTCGCCGATTTCCTTGTGTTGACCGTTGTACATGGTCAGAGTGACCGGGTCGTCTGCCATGGCGGCCGGAGCGCCCATCACCAGGCTAAGGACAGCGGCGGCCAGGGTGCGCATCAGCGGTTGCGGACGGATCGTCATGCGGGTACTTCCTCGCTTACGGCTACATATTTGGAAACAATGGTAAACGAAATCGTTTCTCAAGTGGCCGTGTGACGAGAAATTCATGGTTAGCCCATCGTCGGATGGCTGGCCCTGCAGGGGAGGGTGACACAAAAATCGCAGGCAAGAAAAAACCCACTAGCAAGCTAGTGGGTTTTTTGAATGGTGCCCAGGAGAAGACTCGAACTTCCACGACCGTTAAGTCACTGATACCTGAAACCAGCGCGTCTACCAATTCCGCCACCTGGGCAAAGCTTTACATCGTCTGATGAAGGCGACTATCGTTCGCTTTCACACAGTAGTAACAGATCCTTGGTCATCTGTTACTTGAAATACTTGGTGCCCAGGAGAAGACTCGAACTTCCACGACCTTGCGGTCACTGATACCTGAAACCAGCGCGTCTACCAATTCCGCCACCTGGGCACACATTCGAGATAAAAAGATGCTTTACAGCGCCGTTCATCTCTACTACAACTTCGGGGTTGTCCGTCGTTGTGGTGCGCACTATACGGACGCTCCCAGGGGCTGTAAAGCCCTTGATCAAAAAAAATTTCAAAAAATTCAACTTGTTGATTCCACACGCCTATTGCCGCACTGCGGACATGCTGCTGGGGCTGTCCAAGCCCGACATTTCCGGTTTCAATAGGCCTATGCCAGAATTCATATCTATATACCCCAAGGTGAACCCCTTCTGATGGCCGATTGGCAATCCCTCGATCCCGAGGCCGCTCGCGAAGCGGAAAAATACGACAACCCTATCCCCAGCCGTGAGCTGATCCTGCAGCGCCTTGCCGACCGTGGCGAACCGGCCGCGCGCGAGGAGCTGGCGGCCGAGTTCGGTCTTTACGAAGAAGATCAGATCGAAGCCTTGCGCCGTCGTCTGCGCGCCATGGAGCGTGACGGCCAGCTTATCTATACCCGGCGCGGCACATATGCCCCGGTAGACAAACTGGACCTGATCTGCGGCCGGGTCTCCGGCCACCGCGACGGTTTCGGCTTCCTTATCCCTGACGATGGCAGCGACGACCTGTTCCTCAGCCCGTCGCAAATGCGCCTGGTATTCGATGGCGACCGTGCCTTGGCGCGTGTCTCGGGGCTCGACCGCCGTGGCCGCCGTGAAGGTGTGCTGGTAGAAGTCATTTCCCGCGGCCACGAAAGTGTGGTCGGCCGCTACTTCGAAGAAGGCGGCATCGGTTACGTGACGCCGGACAACCCGAAGATCCAGCAGGAAGTGCTGGTGACCGCGGGTCGTAACGGTGGCGCCAAGATCGGCCAGTTCGTCGAGATCAAGATCACCCACTGGCCAACCCCGCGGTTCCAGCCACAAGGCGATGTGGTCGAAGTGATCGGCAACTACATGGCGCCGGGCATGGAAATCGATGTTGCCCTGCGCAGCTATGACATCCCGCACGTCTGGCCCCAGGACGTAATCAAGGAAGCGCGCAAGTTCCGCTCCGATGTCGAAGAGAAGGACAAGGAAAAGCGTATCGACCTGCGCCACTTGCCCTTCGTCACCATCGACGGCGAAGATGCCCGCGACTTCGACGACGCTGTTTATTGTGAGCCGCTTGGCAAGCTGCGGCTGTTCTCTGGTGGCTGGCGCCTCTATGTGGCCATCGCCGACGTGTCCAGCTACGTGCGTCTGGGCTCTGCCCTGGATGTCGAGGCGCAGCAGCGTGGCAACTCGGTGTACTTCCCCGAGCGTGTTGTCCCGATGCTCCCTGAGGAGCTGTCCAACGGCCTGTGCTCGCTGAACCCGCACGTCGATCGCCTGGCCATGGTCTGCGAAATGACCATGAACAAGGCCGGCCAGATGGTCGACTACCAGTTCTACGAAGGGGTGATCCACTCCCATGCCCGCCTGACCTACAACAAGGTCAGCAGCATGCTCGAGCATGCCCGTACCCGCGAGGGCAAGGCGCTGCGCGAGGAGTACCAGGAGGTCCTGCCGGACCTGAAGAACCTGTACAACCTGTACAAGGTGCTGCTCGATGCCCGTCACGCCCGCGGCGCCATCGACTTCGAAACCCAGGAAACCCGCATCATCTTCGGTGAAGAGCGCAAGATCGCGGAAATCCGCCCGACCGTGCGCAACGATGCCCACAAGCTGATCGAGGAATGCATGCTGGCGGCCAACGTCGCCACGGCCGAGTTCCTCAACAAGCATGGCGTGCCGGCGCTGTACCGCGTGCACGATGGCCCGCCACCGGAGCGCCTTGAAAAGCTGCGTGCCTTCCTCGGCGAGCTGGGCCTTAGCCTGCACAAAGGCAAGGACCCTTCGCCCAAGGACTACCAGGCACTGCTTGCAAGCATTGCCGGGCGCCCGGACTTCCACCTGATCCAGACGGTGATGCTGCGTTCGCTGAGCCAGGCGGTGTACAGCACCGACAACAACGGCCACTTCGGTTTGAACTACGAGGCGTACACGCACTTTACCTCGCCGATCCGTCGTTACCCGGACCTGCTGGTGCACCGCGCCATCCGCAGCATCATCCGTTCCAAGGTCGATACTCCGCACGTCAAGCGTGCCGGCGCCATGAGCATTCCCAAGGCGCGTATCTATCCGTACGACGTGAACACCCTCGACCAGCTCGGCGAGCAGTGCTCCATGACCGAGCGCCGCGCCGACGAAGCCACCCGTGACGTTGTCAACTGGCTCAAGTGCGAGTTCATGAAGGACCGTGTGGGCGAGACCTTCCCGGGTGTGATCACTGCGGTCACCGGTTTTGGGCTGTTTGTCGAGCTGACCGATATCTACGTCGAAGGCCTGGTGCACGTCAGTGCGCTGCCGGGTGACTACTACCACTTCGACCCCGTGCATCACCGCTTGTCGGGTGAGCGCACCGGGCGTAGCTTCCGTCTGGGCGACACCATCGAGGTCAAGGTCATGCGCGTTGACCTAGACGAGCGCAAGATCGACTTCGAAGTGTCCGATCAGCAGCTCGCTGCGCCGATAGGGCGCAAGGGCCGTGGCGCCGCACCGGCTGCAGAAAAGGCCGAGCAGCAGCCAGTGGTGGAGGCCAAGGCCACACCGAAACCGCGCAGCCGCAAGAGCGAGACCGCCGAGGCTTACTTCCCGAAAGATGCCGTGCAGCGTAATGCTGAAGTGCGCAAAAGTCGCGAAATGAAGAAGGCGCTGATGACCGACGCGCGCACTGGCGGCAACGCCGGCAGCAAGTCGGACAAAGGCGGCAAGCCCTCCGGCAAGCCCACCAAGCACCGTAAAGGCCCGCCGAAATCCGGCGCGCCACGCAAGAGCAAGAACAAGTCATGAGTCAGCTGGAAAAAATCTACGGTGTGCATGCCGTGCAGGCGCTGCTGCAGCACCATCCGAAGCGGGTCAAGCAGATCTGGCTGTCGGAAGGGCGCAGCGAGCCACGCATCCAGGCGTTGCTGGCGCTGGCCGCAGAAAACCGTGTGCAGGTTGGCCAGGCCGAGCGCCGTGAGCTCGATGCCTGGGTCGAGGGCGTGCACCAGGGCGTTGTTGCCGAGGTCAGCCCAAGCCAGGTGTGGGGCGAATTGATGCTCGAGGAGTTGCTCGAGCGCACCGAAACGCCACCGCTGATCCTGGTGCTGGACGGCGTCACCGACCCGCACAACCTCGGCGCCTGCCTGCGCACCGCCGATGCTGCCGGGGCTACGGCAGTGGTGGTGCCCAAGGATAAATCGGCGACGCTGACACCGGTGGTGCGCAAGGTGGCCTGCGGCGCAGCGGAAGTGATTCCGCTGGTGGCGGTGACCAACCTGGCGCGTACCCTGGAGAAGCTTCAGCAGCGTGGCCTGTGGGTGGTGGGTACGGCCGGTGAGGCCGAGCAGGAGATCTATCAGCAGGACCTGACCGGCCCGTTGGTGATGATCATGGGCGCGGAAGGCAAGGGCATGCGCCGGCTGACCCGTGAACACTGCGATTTCCTGGTCAAGTTGCCAATGTCGGGCAGCGTCAGCAGTCTGAACGTTTCAGTGGCTACGGGCGTCTGCCTGTTCGAGGCAGTGCGCCAGCGCCAGGCCAAGCGCTGATCTGTCGACACTGTAGCGGCCCTATCGCCGGTAAGCCGGCTCCCCAAAGCACCACGCCAGGTTCAATGGCTGTGGTGCTTCGCTGCAAGCCGGCGAGCTGGCGGTAGGGCTCGCCCAAGGTAAAGTGTTTCCGGCTGTTCAAATAATCGCCAATCACCTTGCTTGTGTGCACCGCCTTCTCTACAATTGCGCCCCTTGCCGAGCTGGCAGGCGCACATGTGCCTCCCCTCCATGGCAAGACATACAGTGTCATTCACTCCTTGTCTGACCAGATACGCTGGCAGACTACTAACCCGTAAGGAGCATTCATGCGTCATTACGAAATCATCTTCCTGGTTCACCCGGACCAGAGCGAGCAAGTCGGCGGCATGGTTGAGCGTTACACCAAGCTGATCGAAGAAGATGGTGGCAAGATCCACCGCCTGGAAGACTGGGGCCGTCGTCAACTGGCCTACGCAATCAACAATGTTCACAAGGCTCACTACGTGATGCTGAACGTTGAGTGCACCGGCAAGGCCCTGGCCGAGCTGGAAGACAACTTCCGCTACAACGATGCCGTGATCCGTAACCTCGTCATCCGTCGCGACGAAGCCGTAACCGGTCAGTCCGAGATGCTGAAGGCCGAAGAGAACCGCAGCGAGCGCCGTGAGCGTCGTGAGCGTCCTGAGCATGCTGACTCCGCCGAAGGCGACGACAGCAATGACAGCGACTCCAGCGATAACGCTGACGAGTAATCCACGGACCTTTTGAGGAGCCTATTACATGGCACGTTTCTTCCGTCGTCGTAAATTCTGCCGCTTCACTGCTGAAGACGTGAAAGAGATCGACTTCAAAGATCTCAACACCCTGAAAGCTTACGTATCCGAAACCGGCAAAATCGTTCCAAGCCGTATCACCGGTACCAAAGCTCGTTATCAGCGTCAGCTGGCTACCGCTATCAAGCGCGCCCGCTTCCTGGCCCTGCTGCCCTACACCGACAGCCACGGCCGCTGAGACCGGGTCGTCGACAAGTAGTAAGGGATAAGCATGCGAGCGTTGGCTGATTTCATCATGCGCGGTCGTGTGCAGGCCACCTTGGTGGTGGTCGTGAGTGCGGTATTACCGCTGCTGTTCTGGTTGAGTGCCGCTGCCGGGAGCCTTGTGCTGCTGCGGCGCGGGTTCAAGGACGCTTCAACGGTCATCGCTTTCGGCCTTTTGCCGGCGGTGGCCATTTGGGCCTTCGGTGATCCAAGCACCTTGCTGGTGCTGTTGGGAACACTGGGGCTGGCCGCCTTGTTGCGTGCCGGGCATTCCTGGAGCCGGGTGTTGTTGTCCAGTGTTGTGTTGGGGTTGGTCTACAGCCTCATCCTGGACGCGGTACTGCGCGAAACCTTCGAAGTGTTGGCCAAGGCGCTTTCCGAAGCGTTGCCGCAAATCGAAGGCAAGCCAGTCATTCCCGGTGAGCTGATCGGCCCTGTGCTGGTCGCTTCCACAGCGGTGATGCTGCAGTTGTTCAGCGTGCTGGCTTTGATGCTGGCGCGTTATTGGCAAGCAGCGTTGTACAACCCTGGAGGCTTCGGTCGCGAGTTTCGCGCCCTGAAGTTGCCGCGGGCAGTCATGCTGGCTCTGGTTGCCGCGATGGTGTTGGGTCCGTTCATCGGCCCGCAGTTCATCGTCCTGGCTTCCGCGTCCAGCCTGGTGCTCGTCCTGGCCGGCATCGCCTTGATGCATGGGCTGGTGGCACAGGGCCGGCTGGCCGGTTTCTGGCTGGTCGGCATGTACGTGACACTGCCGCTGATACTGCAGCTGATTTATCCGTTGCTCGTGGTTCTGGCCATTGTCGACAGCCTGATTGATTTTCGCGGTCGCAAGTCCCCTGAGGGGAATGACTCCGCGAACGGTGAAGGTTAAAAGTTAAGAGGTTTTACCAAATGGAACTGATCCTGCTGGAAAAAGTCGCTAACCTGGGCAACCTGGGCGACAAAGTTAAGGTTAAGGCTGGTTACGGCCGTAACTTCCTGCTGCCATTCGGCAAGGCCACCGTTGCCAACGCCGCCAACCTGGCTGCGTTCGAAGAGCGTCGCGCCGAGCTGGAAAAAGCAGCTGCTGACCGTAAATCGTCGGCTGAAAGCCGCGCTGCCCAACTGGCCGAGCTGGAAGTGACCATCACTGCCACCGCTGGCGACGAAGGCAAGCTGTTCGGTTCGATCGGCACCCACGACATCGCTGACGCCCTGACCGCCTCCGGCGTTGAAGTGGCCAAGGCTGAAGTTCGTCTGCCGAACGGCACCATCCGTCAGGTTGGCGAATACGACGTAGCCGTGCACCTGCACAGCGACGTTGAAGCCACCGTACGTGTGGTCGTCGTAGCTGCCTAAGCTGCGCTGACTGGGTAGCTCCTCGCGGGCTGCCCGGTTAACATCGGGCACGTCCTGTCTCTGAACAGGCCGTGCCCTTTGTCTTTTTCATCCTCCAGAATTCTTTCGTGGCCATGAACGAGATCACCAATCCCGAACAGCTAGACCTGCAAACCGCTGCCCTCAAGGTGCCGCCGCATTCCATCGAGGCCGAACAGGCCGTGCTCGGTGGCCTGATGCTGGACAACAACGCCTGGGAGCGGGTGCTGGATCAGGTTTCGGATGGCGATTTCTATCGGCATGACCACCGCCTGATCTTCCGTGCCGTGCATAAGCTGGCCGACGCCAACCAGCCGTTCGACGTCGTCACCCTGCACGAGCAACTGGACAAGGAAGGCTTGTCGACCCAGGTTGGCGGCCTGGCGTACCTGGCAGAGCTTGCCAAGAACACCCCGTCGGTTGCCAACATCAAGGCCTACGCCGCGATCATTCGCGAGCGGGCAACGTTGCGCCAGCTGATCAGCATCAGTACCGACATCGCCGACAACGCCTTCAACCCGCAAGGGCGCAATGCCGCCGAAATCCTCGATGATGCCGAACGGCAGATCTTCCAGATCGCCGAGGCGCGGCCCAAGACCGGCGGCCCGGTGGGCGTCAACGAACTGTTGACCCTGGCTATCGACCGGATCGACACGCTGTTCAACTCCGACAGCGACATCACCGGTGTTTCCACCGGGTTCACCGACCTGGACGCGAAAACCAGCGGCCTGCAGGCTGCCGACTTGGTCATCGTGGCCGGCCGTCCGTCGATGGGTAAGACCACCTTCGCCATGAACCTTGTGGAAAATGCCGTGTTGCGTACCGACAAGGCGGTGTTGGTGTTCTCCCTCGAGATGCCAGGTGAGTCGCTGATCATGCGTATGCTCTCGTCCCTTGGCCGCATCGACCAGACCAAGGTGCGTTCCGGTCAGTTGGACGATGACGACTGGCCGCGCCTGACGTCGGCGGTCAACTTACTCAACGACCGCAAGCTGTTCATCGACGATACCGCCGGCATCAGCCCCTCGGAGATGCGGGCGCGTACCCGCCGCCTGGCGCGTGAGCACGGCGAGATCGCCATGATCATGGTCGACTACCTGCAGCTGATGCAGATCCCGGGCTCGGCCGGTGACAACCGGACCAACGAAATTTCCGAGATTTCCCGCTCGCTAAAGGCCCTGGCCAAGGAATTCAACTGCCCGGTCATCGCCCTTTCGCAGCTCAACCGCTCCCTGGAACAGCGCCCGAACAAACGCCCGGTGAACTCCGACTTGCGTGAATCGGGTGCAATCGAGCAGGACGCCGACGTGATCATGTTCGTGTACCGGGATGAGGTGTACCACCCGGAGACCGAGCACAAAGGCGTTGCCGAAATCATCATCGGCAAGCAGCGTAACGGCCCCATTGGCTTCGTCCGCCTGGCGTTCATCGGTAAGTACACCCGCTTCGAGAACCTCGCACCGGGCATGTACAACTTCGACGACGACGAATAAAAGGCTACGCGGGTATCACAGCCCACTAGCGTATGAATCCGACGGCTATCGTCGGATTTGGTCAAATTTTGTGCTATATTCCGCGCCCGCGATTTCCCTGCACAACAGAACCGGTCACTGACATGCAAGCAGCCAAACCACTCTACGACTATCCCAAGTACTGGGCCGAATGCTTCGGGCCAGCACCTTTCCTGCCGATGAGCAGGGAGGAGATGGATCTGCTCGGCTGGGATTCCTGCGACATCATCATCGTGACCGGTGATGCCTACGTCGATCATCCGTCATTCGGCATGGCCATCATCGGCCGCCTGCTGGAAGCCCAGGGCTTTCGCGTGGGCATCATTGCCCAGCCGAACTGGCAGTCCAAAGACGATTTCATGAAGCTTGGTGAGCCGAACCTGTTCTTCGGCGTCGCGGCGGGCAACATGGACTCGATGATCAACCGCTACACCGCAGACAAGAAAATCCGCTCTGACGATGCCTATACCCCGGGCGGCATGGCCGGCAAGCGCCCTGACCGCGCCAGCCTGGTGTACAGCCAGCGCTGCAAGGAAGCCTACAAGCACGTGCCGATCGTGCTCGGTGGCATCGAGGCATCGCTGCGCCGCATCGCCCACTATGACTACTGGCAGGACAAGGTTCGCCATTCGATCCTGATCGACGCCAGCGCCGATATCCTGCTGTACGGCAACGCCGAGCGGGCGATCGTCGAGGTCGCCCAGCGCCTGTCCAGTGGCCAGAGCATCGAAAGCATCACCGATGTGCGCGGTACCGCATTCGTGCGTCGTGACACGCCCGAGGGCTGGTACGAGATCGACTCGACCCGCATCGACCGCCCTGGCCGCGTCGACAAGATCATCAACCCGTACGTCAATACCCAGGACACCCAGGCCTGCGCCATCGAGCAGGCCAAGGGCGACCAGGAAGACCCGAACGAAGCCAAGGTCGTGCAGATCCTCGACAGCCCGCGCATGACCCGCGACAAGTCGGTGATCCGCCTGCCATCGTTCGAGAAGGTGCGTAACGACCCGGTGCTCTACGCCCACGCCAACCGTGTGTTGCACCTGGAGACCAACCCGGGCAACGCTCGTGCGCTGGTGCAGAAGCACGGCGAAGTGGATGTGTGGTTCAACCCGCCACCCATTCCAATGACCACCGAGGAAATGGACTACGTGTTCGGCATGCCCTATGCCCGTATTCCGCACCCGGCCTACGGCAAGGAGCGCATCCCGGCCTACGAGATGATCCGCTTCTCGGTGAACATCATGCGTGGCTGCTTCGGCGGCTGTACCTTCTGCTCGATCACCGAGCACGAAGGCCGGATCATCCAGAACCGCTCCCATGAGTCGATCCTGCACGAAATCGAGGAGATGCGTGACAAGGTGCCTGGCTTCACCGGCGTGGTCTCCGACCTTGGCGGGCCGACGGCCAACATGTACCGCATCGCCTGCAAGAGCCCGGAGATCGAGAAGCACTGCCGCAAGCCGTCGTGCGTGTTCCCGGGCATCTGCGAAAACCTCAACACCGACCACAGCTCGCTGATCGAGCTGTATCGCAAGGCACGCGCCCTGCCGGGTGTGAAGAAGATCCTGATCGCGTCGGGCCTGCGCTATGACCTGGCAGTGGAATCGCCGGAGTACGTCAAGGAGCTGGTCACCCACCACGTGGGCGGTTACCTGAAGATTGCCCCGGAGCACACCGAGCGTGGCCCGCTGGACAAGATGATGAAGCCGGGCATCGGCTCCTACGACCGCTTCAAGCGCATGTTCGAGAAGTACTCGAAAGAGGCGGGCAAAGAGCAGTACCTGATCCCGTACTTCATCGCTGCGCACCCAGGCACCACCGACGAAGACATGATGAACCTCGCCCTGTGGCTCAAGGGCAACGGCTTCCGCGCCGACCAGGTGCAGGCGTTCTACCCGTCGCCCATGGCCTCGGCTACAGCCATGTACCACTCGGGCAAGAACCCGCTGCGCAAGGTCACTTACAAGAGTGAAGGCGTGGAGATCGTCAAGAGCGACGAGCAGCGCCGCTTGCACAAGGCGTTCCTGCGCTATCACGACCCGAAGGGCTGGCCGATGCTGCGCGAGGCACTGGAGCGTATGGGCCGTGCCGACCTCATCGGCCCGGGCAAGCATCAGTTGATACCGCTGCACCAGCCACAGACCGACACCTACCAGAGTGCACGGCGCAAGAACTCGACGCCGGCCGGCAGCCACAAGGTGGGCAAGGATCAGAAGATCCTCACCCAGCACACCGGTTTGCCGCCGCGTGGCAGTGATGGGAGCAAGCCGTGGGACAAGCGTGAGAAGGCCAAGGCTGAAGCGTTCGCCCGCAACCAGCAGGCGGCCAAGGAACGCAAGGAAGCGGCAAAAGGTGGTGGCAAAGGCAGCAAGAAGCCGCGCCAGCCTGTCATTCCGCGCTGATTGATTCTTGGGGCTGCTTTGCAGCCCATCACGACACAAGGCCGCTCCTGCAATGTCCGCGCAAGCACAATTCATTTGGCAGCGCGGTCGATGTTGGAGTGGCCTTGTGTCGCGAAAGGACCGCAAAGCGGTCCCAAAAGCCTCTGGGTCAATCAGGCTTCTTGTCGACCCACTTCGCCGCCAAGGCCGAGAAAACCACGCGACTTCTCGTTGAGTCCATCCGCATCAAACAAGCCTGGCCTTAATGTTCGAAGGCAGTTGTCACTCCGGGCGGGAGAATTCACAGATCGCACCGCTGGCCCCGTGGGCGTAGGCGGCGAGCAGGCTGTTCATGAAACTTGAGAGGGCCATTGCAGTTGCTCCTGAATGAGAGGTTGTCCCATCGTCCATTAAAAGGGCATGATGTGCCCTTAGATTGGTTGTATACAATCCATTGAACAATTCAACTGGCTGGCCACTTGACACCCTTTGATGCATGTCAGCAAGGGGCTGAACGGTTTCAGGCAGTCTCGCAATTGATAAAACCCTGCCAAGGAGATTCATGATGTTTGCGAAAGCTGTAGCGGTATCCCTGCTGACCCTCGCCAGCGCCTCCGTCTTCGCCGCCGAGTGCTCGGTAACTGTCGACTCGACTGACCAGATGTCCTTCAATACCAAGGAAATCGTCATCGACAAGAGCTGCAAGCAATTCACCGTGAACCTGGAACATTCGGGCAAATTGCCAAAGAATGTCATGGGTCACAACATTGTCATCAGTAAGGCAGCTGACATGCAGCCGATCGCGACCGATGGTCTGAGCGCCGGTATCGAGAAGTCCTATCTGAAAGAAGGTGATGAGCGTGTCATCGCTCACACCAAGATCATTGGGGCGGGCGAAAAAGACGCGGTGACCTTTGATGTGTCCAAGCTGGTTGCTGGTACAGACTACGGCTTCTTCTGCTCATTCCCAGGCCATATCTCGATGATGAAAGGCACGGTAGTCGTCAAGTAATGACACTTTGAAGCAGGGGAGGGCTTTGCCCTCCTTCGCGACACGAGGCCGCGCCTACAGTCCTGTAGGCGCGGCCTTGTGTCGCGAAAGGGCCGCAAAGCGGCCCCAGAGGTCTCACGGTGCGAACGGCAGTTCGCGCTTGTGTTGGGTCTTGCGGTAGGTGGCGACGATGATGTCGAACGCTTCCTGCTCAACCGGCAGCCCATGCAGGAAGGCATCGATCTGTTGGTAGGTCACGCCATGCGACGCCTCGTCAGGCTTGCCTGGCTCCAGGTCTTCCAGGTCCGCAGTAGGCACCTTCTCCACCAGCGACTCCGGCGCCCCGAAGCTGCGCGCAATGGCCCGCACCTGGTTCTTTACCAGGCCGCTCAACGGGGCCAGGTCGCAGGCACCGTCACCAAACTTGGTAAAGAAGCCCATCACTGCCTCGGCGGCGTGGTCGGTGCCGATCACCAGGCCAGCGCGGGCGCCAGCGATGGTGTACTGCGCGACCATGCGCGTACGCGCCTTGACGTTGCCCACGACGAAGTCCACCAGTGACGGCGAGCCGTCTTTCAATGCTTGCACCTCTGCGGCCAGTGCACGCACGGCAGGTGCAATATCAACGGTGTGCACTTCATCGGCGTTGATCACTTCCAGGCACGCCTGGGCGTCGTGCTCGTCATGCTGTACCTGGTACGGCAGGCGCACGGCAATGAAGCGGTAGGCCGGGTCGCTGCTTTCGGCGCGCAACTCGTTGATGGCGCGTTGGGCGAGCAGGGCGGCAGTCAGCGAATCGACGCCCCCGCTGATGCCCAGTACCAGGGTCTTGAGGCGGGCGTTGGCCAGGCAATCCTTGATGAACGCCACGCGCCGGGCGACTTCGGCCTCGAGCGCAGCGGCGTCTGCGAACGGCGGCTGCACGTTGAGCGCCTGGGCAATCTCTTGCTGAACGGCTTGCATGGGTTACTCCTTGCTGGGGATTTTGAACACGTGACGCATGTAGGCGACGAAGTTCTCGTCGCGGCACTGGGTCTTGGCGGCCTCGTCAGAGATCTTCGCCACCGGCGAGCCGTTGCAGTCGGTCATTTTAAGCACGATATTCATCGGCGCCACGCCGGGGATGTCGCAGGTCAGGTTGGTGCCGATGCCGAAACTGACGTTGATGCGCCCGCGCAGGGCACGGAAGATCTGCAGCGCGCGGGTCAGGTTGAGGCCGTCGGAGAACACCAGGGTCTTGGTCATCGGGTCGATCCCCAACCTCTGGTAATGGGCGATGGCCTTTTCCGCCCAGGCCACCGGCTCACCCGAGTCGTGGCGCAGGCCGTCGAACAGCTTGGCGAAGTACAGGTCGAAATCGCTGAGGAAGGCATCCATGGTGATGCAGTCGGTCAGGGCGATGCCGAGCAGGCCGCGGTACTCCCGGACCCAGCAGTCCAGGGCGGCGATCTGGCTGTCGATCAGCCGCGGGCCGAGCTGCTGGTGGGCCATGATCCATTCGTGGGCCATGGTGCCCAGCGGCTTGATATCCAGTTTCCATGCCAAATCGACGTTGCTGGTACCGACGAAGCGGGCCGGGAAGTCATCGCGCAGTACCCGCACCACCTCCTCCTGCACGCGGCTGGAAAAACGCCGGCGGGTGCCGAAGTCGGCCACTTGCAGCTCGGCCAGTTCGTCGGCGCTGGCATGCGCCTGTAGCCAGTCGAACTTGCGGTAAAGCTGGTCACGGGCCTCGGCCAGGCGCATGCGCGGGTGCAGGTGGCGGTTGCGCACTTCGCTGATGATGGCCAGCAGCGGGACTTCGAAGAGGATCACATGCAGCCAGGGCCCTTTGAGGCGCAGGTACAGCTGGTCGCCCTCGATACCAACCTGCACATAGCGCAGGTTGAAACGGAACAGGCGCAGAAAGCGCAGGAAGTCGGGCTTGAGGAAGCTGATGCGTTCGAGGAAGGCCAGCTGGCCATCATCGAGGGTAAGTTCGCTCAGCCGTTCGAGCTGGTTGCGGATCTCGCCCAGATAGGGGCGCAAGTCTTCGCCATTGCGGCAGCGGAATTCCCACTCCACGTCGGCATCCGGGTAGTTGTGCAGCACGCCCTGCATCATGGTGAGCTTGTAAAAGTCGGTGTCGAGCAGGTTGTGCACGATGCGCTCAGCGAATGCGCTCTCGCTCATCAGGGTGGGCTCCAAAGCGGCGAATGGCGGTCATTGTGCCACAGGAAACGCGCCGAACTTGCCGGCAACGCGTTACCGGCGGGAGCGGGTGCGTGTGTGAAGAAGCCGAAACAGACAAATCAGGTGTTTTTCCGTGCACCAGCTAGCCTTGAAACGGTGCCGCCTGTAGCAGTTGCGCACCAGGGGTGTGCAGTTCGGTGACGTCTGCTGTTACAGGGTGGTTGCACGTAAACACTTGTCAGGGTTGCAATGATGGCACTCGGTGGTTGCTCCTTGTTTGCGCGCACGGTGGCGCTTGTCGCGTGGCAGACGGTTGCACACTCAGTAAAGAAAAGGCCGTCGGTCGCCTCGACGCGGCCCCAACAGTGTGATTTCCCGGAAGACAAAACCGATGGCACGGCCCTTGCTCTGAGCACAGGGCTGAGAAGTTGTAGTGCCAACCAAAAAAAACTCTAGGAGCACCACCTCATGTCGCAGACGTTTTACAAGAAAGGTTTCCTGGCACTGGCCGTGGCTACGGCACTGGGTGTTTCTTCGTATGTTCAGGCCGACGTCAAGATCGGTGTCGCGGGCCCGATGACCGGGGCTAACGCAGCGTTTGGCGAGCAATACATGAAAGGTGCCCAGGCGGCAGCTGACAAGATCAACGCTGCCGGTGGCGTCAACGGCGAAAAAATCATCCTGGTCAAAGGCGATGACGCCTGTGAGCCGAAACAGGCTGTATCGGTCGCCAACCGTCTGGTCGATCAGGACAAGGTAATCGGTGTGGTGGGCCACTTCTGCTCCTCCAACACCATTCCAGCTTCCGAGGTGTATGACGAAGCAGGCGTGATCGCCATCACCCCTGGCTCTACCAACCCACAAGTCACCGAGCGCGGGCTGAGCGCCATGTTCCGCATGTGCGGCCGTGACGACCAGCAGGGCATCGTTGCCGGTGACTACATCGTCGATGTGCTCAAGGGCAAGAAGGTGGCGGTGCTGCACGACAAGGACACCTACGGCCAGGGCCTGGCCGATGCAACCAAGGCGCAGCTGGAGAAGCGTGGCGTCAAGCCGGTGCTGTATGAAGGCCTGACCCGTGGCGAGAAAGACTTCAGCGCCGTGGTGACCAAGATCCGTTCCACCGGTGCCGACGTGGTCTACTTTGGCGGCCTTCACCCCGAAGCCGGTCCGCTGGTGCGTCAGCTGCGCGAGCAAGGCCTGAAGGACGTCAAGTTCATGTCCGATGACGGTATCGTCACCGACGAACTGGTCGCAACCGCGGGCGGCGCCCAGTACGTGGACGGCGTGTACATGACCTTCGGTGCCGACCCGCGCATGCTGCCAGACAGCAAGGCGGTGGTGGAAGAATTCCGCAAAGCCGGCACCGAGCCTGAAGGCTACACCCTCTACGCCTACGCTTCGCTGCAAGCCCTGGCCGCTGCCTTCAACGGCGCCAAGTCCAACAAGGGCGAAGACGCTGCCAAGTGGCTCAAGGCCAACCCGGTGCAGACCGTCATGGGCGAGAAGAAGTGGGACAGCAAAGGCGACCTGACTGTCTCTGACTACGTGGTCTACCAGTGGGACAAGGACGGCAAGTACCACCAGCTGGAAAAACAAAAATAACAACGGCAGCCAGCCCGGGCCTGCGCCCGGGCCGATGCCCCTGCGGTACCTGTCTTTATTCGGAGACCTGCACGGTTCTGCGCTGCGAGGGCCGCTTTATCCGTGGCCTGGCGTGCTCGGCGCTTGTGCAGTCTCGCTCAGGTGAGATTGCGTTATGGATGGTATTTTCCTGCAGCAACTGGTCAACGGCCTGACCCTCGGGTCGGTCTATGGCCTGATCGCCATCGGCTACACAATGGTCTATGGCATCATCGGCATGATCAACTTCGCGCACGGCGAGGTGTATATGATTTCCGCGTACCTCGCGGCAATCAGCCTGGCATTGCTGGCTTATTTCGGCATCGAGTCGTTCCCCCTGCTGATGTTGGGCACCTTGTTGTTCACCATCGTCGTCACGGGTGTGTATGGCTTCACCATTGAACGCATCGCCTACAAACCCCTGCGCAACTCCACCCGCCTGGCACCGCTGATCAGTGCCATCGGCATCTCGCTGATCCTGCAAAACTATGCGCAGATCAGCCAGGGCGCCCGCCAGCAAGGCGTGCCGACCCTGCTCGAAGGTGCCTGGCGCGTCGAAGTGGGCACTGGCTTCGTGCAACTGACCTACACCAAGATCTTCATCCTGATTGCCGCATTCGTCGGCATGGGGCTGCTCACCTATGTGATCAAGTACACCAAGCTCGGCCGTATGTGCCGCGCTACCCAGCAAGACCGCAAGATGGCCTCGATCCTTGGCATCAACACCGACCGGGTGATCTCCTACGTGTTCGTCATCGGCGCGGTGATGGCTGCGCTTGCCGGTGTGCTGATCACCATGAACTACGGCACCTTCGACTTCTACGCCGGCTTCATCATCGGCATCAAGGCATTCACCGCTGCGGTGCTCGGCGGCATCGGCTCGCTGCCCGGCGCCATGTTGGGCGGGATTATCCTGGGTATTTCCGAGTCGTTGTTCTCTGGCCTGATCAACTCCGACTACAAGGACGTGTTCAGCTTCTCGCTGCTGGTGCTGATCCTTATCTTCCGCCCACAAGGCCTGTTGGGTCGCCCGCTCGTGGCTAAGGTGTGAACATGTCCACTGCCAAAACTGCCTCCGTTTCCGAAACCCAAGGTTTCGATCTCAAACGCAGCTTGCTCGAGACCATCGTCGCCGGCCTGCTCGCGCTCATTGTCTTTGGTCCGGTCGTCGGCGTGGTGCTCGACGGCTATAGCTTCAATGCCGAACCCCGCCGCGTGGCCTGGCTGGTCGGTGGCGTGATGGCCGGGCGCTTCCTGCTCAGCCTGTACCTGCAGACCGCCGCAGGCAAACGCATGTTGCAAGGCTTCGACAGCGGCGGCTCGGGGGTGCACGTCAATGCACCGAACTACAAGTCGCGTCTGCGTTACATCATTCCGGCGCTGATCGTGATCGCCATCGTCTTCCCCATCTTCGCCAACAAGTACCTGCTGACCGTGGTCATCCTGGGCCTGATCTACGTGCTGCTGGGCCTTGGCCTGAACATCGTGGTAGGCCTGGCGGGCCTGCTCGACCTGGGCTACGTGGCGTTCTACGCCATTGGCGCCTATGGCCTGGCGCTGGGCTATCAGTACCTGGGGCTGGGGTTCTGGAGTGTGCTGCCACTGGCGGCCATCGCCGCGGCTCTGGCGGGGTGCATACTGGGCTTTCCGGTGTTGCGCATGCACGGTGACTACCTGGCGATCGTGACCCTGGGCTTTGGCGAGATCATCCGCCTGGTGCTGAACAACTGGCTGTCGTTCACCGGTGGCCCGAACGGCATGCCGGCCCCGGCGCCGACCTTCTTTGGCCTGGAGTTCGGCCGTCGAGCCAAGGATGGCGGGGTGCCGATCCACGAGTACTTCGGCTTCGATTACAACGCCAATCTGAAGTTCGTGTTCATCTATGCCGTGCTGTTCCTGGTCGTGCTGGCGGTGCTGTACATCAAGCATCGGCTGACCCGCATGCCGGTTGGCCGCGCTTGGGAAGCGCTGCGTGAGGACGAAATCGCCTGCCGCTCGATGGGCCTGAACCATGTGCTGGTCAAGCTTTCGGCCTTCACCCTGGGGGCCTCCACTGCGGGCCTCGCCGGGGTGTTCTTCGCCACCTACCAAGGCTTCGTCAACCCGTCCTCGTTCACCTTCTTCGAGTCGGCGCTCATTCTGGCCATTGTCGTACTGGGCGGCATGGGTTCGACCGTGGGCGTGGTGATCGCTGCGTTCGTACTGACCGTAGCGCCGGAGCTGCTGCGCAGCTTCTCCGAATACCGGGTGCTGCTGTTCGGTGTGCTGATGGTGCTGATGATGATCTGGCGACCGCGTGGGCTGATCCGCATCAGCCGCGCCGGTGTGGTCCCGCGTAAAGGAGTGGCGCCATGAGCGACGAAATCATTCTCTCGGTCGACAACCTGATGATGCAGTTCGGTGGCATCAAGGCGCTCAGCGACGTCAGCCTCAAGGTCAAGCGTAACCAGATCTTCGCCCTGATCGGCCCCAACGGCGCCGGCAAGACCACGGTGTTCAACTGCCTGACCGGTTTTTACAAGGCCAGCGGCGGGCGCATCGAGCTGAACGTGCGCGGCAGCCATACCAACGTCATCCAGTTGCTTGGTGAGCGCTTCCAGGCGGCGGACTTCGTTTCGCCGGCACGTTTTGGTTCACGCCTGTACTACAAGATGTTCGGCGGCACCCACCTGGTCAACCGCGCGGGGCTGGCGCGCACCTTCCAGAACATTCGCCTGTTCAAGGAAATGTCGGTGGTGGAGAACCTGCTGGTCGCCCAGCACATGTGGGTCAACCGCAACCTGCTGGCCGGCGTGCTCAACACCAAGGCCTACCGCAAGGCCGAGAGTGATGCCCTGGACCACGCATTCTACTGGCTGGAGGTAGTCGATCTGGTCGACTGTGCCAACCGCCTGGCCGGGGAGCTGTCGTATGGCCAGCAACGCCGCCTTGAAATCGCCCGGGCCATGTGCACGCGGCCGAAGATCATCTGCCTGGACGAACCGGCGGCCGGCCTCAACCCGCAGGAGACCGAAGCACTTAGCCGTATGATCCGCGTGCTGCGTGACGAGCACGACATCACCGTGGTGCTGATCGAACACGACATGGGCATGGTCATGAGCATTTCCGACCATATCGTCGTGCTCGACCACGGCAACGTGATCGCCGAAGGCGCGCCGCAGGATATCCGCCACAACCCGACGGTGATCGCCGCCTACCTGGGTGCCGACGAAGAGGAGCTGGTATGAGTGCACCCATTCTGGAACTGAAGGACCTGGACGTGTTCTACGGGCCGATCCAGGCGTTGAAAAAGGTCTCGATGCACATCGATGAAGGTGAGACCGTGAGCCTGATCGGCGCCAACGGTGCCGGCAAGTCGACCCTGCTGATGTCCATCTTCGGCCAGCCGCGCGCAGCCTCGGGGCAGATTGTCTACCGTGGCACCGACATTACCCGCAAGTCGTCGCACTACATCGCATCCAATGGCATCGCCCAGTCGCCGGAAGGGCGCCGGGTGTTCCCCGACATGAGCGTCGAGGAAAACCTGATGATGGGTACCATCCCTATCGGTGACAAATATGCCAGTGAGGACATGCAACGCATGTTCGAGCTGTTCCCTCGGTTGAAGGAGCGGCGCAACCAGCGTGCGATGACCATGTCCGGTGGTGAGCAGCAGATGCTGGCCATTGCCCGTGCGCTGATGAGTCGGCCCAAGTTGCTGCTGCTCGACGAGCCGTCGCTGGGGCTGGCGCCGATCGTGGTCAAGCAGATCTTTTCGACCCTGCGCGAACTGGCCAAGACCGGGATGACCATCTTTTTGGTGGAGCAAAACGCCAACCATGCCTTGAAGTTGTCCGACCGCGCCTATGTCATGGTGAACGGCGAGATTCGCATGACCGGCACCGGGCAGGAGTTGTTGGTCAACGAAGAGGTTCGCAGCGCCTATCTTGGCGGGCACTAAGCTGAATCCGGGGCTGCTGTGCGGCCCCGATCGGCATCACCTGGCGAATGTGGACAACTTGTCGCATATCTTTCTTGAGCTTTGCCACAACCCCTACGCAAGCCATTGTTTCCACAGGCTCATTGTTGTCCACGGATAATGTGGAGCCGCCTGTGGAAAACATGGTGGCATCTAGCTGCAACCCAATGAGATCAAGGCCTGCACGGTTCTGTTCATATTTTGATCAGTTGCTGTTATGAGTCATTCAGCGCGGGTTTTCGCAGACGCCTTAGAGCGCTAACGATAGGCTACCAGCCTGTGGATAACTCTGTGCGAAACCCTTGGACAGACTGCTGTAAGCGGCATGTTTGAAAGGGTGCGCCATTACCGCAACGCGTGATCCTGACCGTAGGTGGCTGAAAGGGTTCCGCCTGATGGCGAAGTTGCCCCCAATCCGTGGGGAAAGCCTTGTGGATAACATGCGCATAGCTCGCGCTGGACCCTCTGCCATGCGGCTTTGCGGGTAATGTACAAAAAATGACCAAGTGCCTCGATGGCTTGCTGACTACGCCCGTCGCGGGCATGCTGCAAAGCTTGCCGAAAATAATCCACAGCGAGGAACAGAGCATGACGTCCACCGTATTCATCACTGGCGCGACTTCCGGTTTTGGCGAGGCCACGGCTCGCCGCTTCGCCGACGCCGGCTGGAAGCTGATCCTCACCGGCCGGCGCAAGGATCGCCTGGATGCCCTGTGCGCCGAACTGTCGGCCAAGACCGAAGTGCACGGCCTGGTGCTCGATGTACGTGACCGCAAGGCCATGGAACACGCTATAGCCAACCTGCCAGCGGGCTTTGACAAGCTACGCGGGCTGGTCAATAACGCAGGCCTTGCGCTGGGCGTCGATGCGGCGCAGAACTGCAGCCTGGACGACTGGGAAACCATGGTCGATACCAACATCAAGGGCCTGATGTACACCACCCGCTTGCTGCTGCCACGCCTGATCGCCCACGGCCGGGGGGCGTCGATCCTCAACGTGGGGTCGGTGGCGGGCAACTATCCGTACCCTGGCAGCAACGTCTATGGCGGTACCAAGGCGTTCGTCGGCCAGTTCTCGCTCAGCCTGCGTTGTGACCTGCGTGGCACGGGCGTGCGTGTCAGCAACCTTGAGCCAGGGCTGTGCGAAAGCGAGTTTTCGCTGGTGCGGTTCGGTGGGGACCAGGCCAAGTATGATGCCACCTACGCCGGTGCCGAGCCTATTCAGCCGCAGGATATCGCCGAGACTATCTTCTGGATCCTCAATCAGCCGGCTCACATCAACATCAACAGCCTGGAGGTGATGCCGGTGAGCCAGGATTGGGCTGGGTTATCGATCGATCGTTCGGTGAAAGGCTGATGCAGTAAGGGCGCTTCGCCGCCCAATCGGCGGCAAGCCGGCTGCCACAGGTGTTGCGGCTCTGCTTGCTCTGTGGAAGCCAGCTTGCCGGCAATTGCGTCAGTTCAGCCGGTGCAAGCCTTCCAGGCAAGTCGCCAGGTGATAGGGCGTAGTCGAAGGCATGTCATGGCGGCTGACCGCACCTTCACCATCGCGGCACTCATACCAGCCACCATCGTGCAGGAAGCGCTGTTCCATTGCCTGCAACTGTTCAGCCACCTTCACTTCACTCCCTGACCGCAAGGCCAGCGCCCGCAGGTACTCCGCCTGTGCCCAGATGCGCTGGGTCGCATCGATCACCTGGCCATCCACAGCCAGCATCGCCAGCACGGCAGCATCCTTCACTCCGCACTGCTCGGCGTAAGCGAATGCGCGGTCGATGGACGCATGCAGCGGCGTACCGCGCAGCAGTGCCGAGGTATGCAGCAGGTAGAACCACTCGAACTGGTGCCCCGGCTCGAACCAGTTATCCACAGCACCGCGGGGTTTTTCCAGCATCAGGCCATGTTGCGGTTCGATGAAGTGTGTCTGCAGGGCTTGGCACAGTTGCAACAGCGCCTGTTGCACACCTTGATCTGCACGCACGGCGAGAACCTGCAGGAAAGCTTCGGCCAGGTGCATCTGTGGGTTTTGCAGCGGGCCGCTGCCGAGGTCGGACCAGTCTTCACCGAGGCTCGCTTCGTAAAGGCCGTCATCGCGGGCAAACTGCTCGCTGACGATCTCGAGGGCAGCATTGAGCGCCGATTCCACCAGGCTTTCGCGGACTTTTCCCCAGTAATGAGCGCAGGCAAACACGATGAATGCGTGGGTGTAGAGGTCTTTGCGCCGGTCCAGCGGTTTGCCTTGGGCATCGATGCTGTAGAACCAGCCACCATGTTCGGCGTCGTGGAAATGCCGCTGCAGCGAGCGAAACAGCGCTGCGGCCCGCTCTGCCGCTCCCGGTTGCTCGATACGGCTGCTGAACAGGTACAACTGACGCGCGCAGGCCATCGCCCGGTAGCGCTGCACTGGCAGCGGGCGGTGCGTAGCATCCAGGGCCTCGTAGGGCAGGGCCATTTCGGGATTCCAGCCGGGGCCCAGCCACACTGGCACGATGCGTTCGGCGAAGTGCTGGTTGAAGCGGGCCAGTTCGGCTGGAGTGGGGCGGGGGTCGGACATGAATGCGCTCGTCACAATCGGCAGTGCGCCATGGTAGCAGAAGTGCGCTTCAGCCCGGATTACCCAAACCCTGCCAATGCCGCGCACCGACGAAGATGAAGCGCAACTGCTGGGTGATCTTGTCCCGTGCACTCAGCGCCTGTGGATAACCTTGTTCAGGGTTGTCGATCAGTTCCGGCAGGGTGGCGAACACGGTCTTCACCACCAGGTCGGCAATCACCGCCAGCGCTGCTCCGTTCAGGTGCTGCCAGCGTTTCATTCGCGCAAGGTCGGTAGCCAGGTCGTTGCTGATACCTTGGCGCAGGCGGCCGATAGCCTGGCGCACCGCCTGCGAGCCGCCGTACTGCTCGCGGGCCAGGAACAGGAACTGGGCCCGGTGGGCGGCTACCACGTCGAGGAAGATGCGTACCGAGGCGTCGGTGATACCGCCCAGTTCGAACTCGTTCTGCCGCACCAGGCGGATGGTCTGGCGGAAGGTGTCATCGACCTCGGCCACCAGAGCCAGGCCCAGGGCGTCCATGTCGGTGAAGTGCCGATAGAACCCGGTGGGCACGATGCCGGCGGCCTTGGCCACTTCGCGCAGGCTGATGCTGCCGAAACCACGGCCACTTTCCATGAGCTGGCAGGCCGCGTCGAGCAGGGCCTGGCGAGTCTGTAGCTTCTGTTCGGCGCGCGGCAGCATGTCAGGCCATTGATCGCGAAGGAAACCTGCACTTTATTGGCTCATGGACAAAAGTCAAAAAAAGGTTTCACGCTGCCTGCCCGTCGTGGTGGCGGGAAGCGTAATGCTCGATGTAGCTGTCGCTGCTGATCGGCACCTCCAACATTCTCATGTCCATGCGTTTCAACCGCTCCAGAATCAAGGGTGCATGCTGCACCAGCAGTGCCTGTTTGCGGTTTGCCCAGCTCCTGATCTGCCTGGAGGATGCTGCCTGGGTCCGTACCAGCGCCACAGCGTGTTGCTCTAACTGGCTGAGCAGAAACACATCGAGGATAACGCCATCCAGTGGGCTTTCGTCGATATGGGCCAGGTAGCGCACACTGGCCATGCGTACCCCCAGCAGCTTGGCCAGCAGCATGTCCTCGCTTTGCAAGAACCGGTCACGCTTGTCGGCAATGCCTGAGCGGATGAGGTCGATACAGGTGTCGAGGTGTTCGAGCAGACGCTGGCGCTTTTTGCCCTTCACTGCGTGCGCGCTGGCTGGGGCCGCGTGTTTCATGAAGTAGGCAGCGGCCTTGAGCATGATCACCAGATTTTCGCCTTCGGCGGTGATCGCGCCGTTATTGTTCAACAGGTAACCGATGATCTTGTTCGCCGCGAACATGCCTTGTGCGCCACAACGTTCACGGCAGCGTACCAGAATGTCCTGGCTGGCCCAGGTTGAAACTGCCTTGAGAATTGCCACTTCGTTGAGTACGTCAGGCGCTAAAGGCTTGAGCGCATCCTTGCCGTGCCTGGCGACGATCTGTTCAAGCCACGCGGCATGAACAAGGTTGGTCACGACATCAATGGCCAGTGGGTGGCGATAGGTGGGATGGGCAAGCAAGTTGACCGGACCGGCCGGGCTGAAGGTCTGGCGTTTCTGTGCGTAGGTGTAATTGATATGCAAGCCGGCCATCGCCACCGCCAGGGCGCAACTGGCCATGCACAGCTTGCCGGACTGGACACGTTCGATGGAGCGCATGAAGCGTTGGCTGCGTGTAGTGGCCAGCGTGCGCAGTTGCCCATCGCGGTCCAGTTCGATGGTGCCTCGCTGCAAGAGCGCCTCGTAAGGGAGTTCAACGTTTTCGAACGAGGTCATGGCATTGTCCAGGTGCATCCCTGGTTTGTGGCCCAGTGCAGTAATACGAACACCGGGGAAGGCCGTGTCGCCCGCATGCAGTGGCACAAGAAACGGCAAGATACCGATGAACTTGTCGTTGACCATCAGGCGCGCCATCACCACTGCAATCTTGGGCAAGGGGCTATGCGTGCTGTTTGGCATGAACTTGTAGGATTGGCGGCTGGGCGAATCAAGCACGAATATCTGTCGCTCGGGGCAATAGCGTGCTTCTGTTTCCAGTGAGAAAAGATTGCTGCCATACCCCAGTTCCGTGGCGAGGTATACACCGATTGCCGTGCCTTCGTTCAACTGCTTGTACAGGCTGCGCACATAGTCACTGTCATTGCCCATCGATTTGATCGAGCCCATGCACAAGTTGTAGTGAATCGAGATCATCGATGCCAGAGCACCGTCATGCATGGCACAGGTTGTATGAAACCGAAGCAACTTAGGCAGATCGGCAAGCAATGCATCGCCCTGCAGGCTTGGCTGCGCCAACAGTTCAATGAAGGTTCGTTTGGCCTCTTCGCTGTTCTCGATCGGCCGGGCGATGAGCGCCAGCAGTCTTTCGTCCAGCCAGTCAGGCCTGAGTGCTATCAGATCGGTTGCCGGGTTTCTCATTTGAACGCTCCGTAGCCATACCTTCAGTAACCTAGCAATGGCGATGGGCGATGTGGAACTAGCAGAATTACCAGTTGCGCGGGGCGGTGTTACCTGAAAACAAAGCCCGGTCAATTGACCGGGCTGGGAGGTGGGTAGGCACTTTGATGCAGGTTGTTGTTTTCGGCCATGGAGATCAGCTCACACGGCTGATTTCGATCAGGCGATCCGAACCGCCTTCGGCAACGCGGCCGGTGCGCTCGATCAGACGATCCGAACCACCCTCGGCAACGCGGCCGGTGCGCTCGATCAGACGATCCGAACCACCCTCGGCAACACGGCCGGTGCGCTCGATCAGACGATCCGAACCACCCTCGGCAACACGGCCGGTGCGCTCGATCAGACGATCCGAACCACCCTCGGCAACACGGCCAGTGCGCTCGATCAGGCGATCCGAACCGCCTTCGGCGACACGGCCACTGCGTTCGATCAGACGCTCGGCACCACCTTCGGCAACGGTTTTCAGCGGTTGGGCCATTTCAACAGCGCTGGAGCGCGATTCGGCGGTCAGGTGCTGATCGGCAGCTGGAACGGCGAAGGCGTTGGCAGCAAGGATGGACAGCGTCAGGGTCAGCAATTGGCGTTTCATGATTTCGGTGCTCCTCTCGGGGGCTGGAAAGTGGGTACGAAGCCAATGCTACGCTCGGCAACGCCAGAGAGAAGTTCATACGGGTAATGGTAACAATCGATGGTATTGATAGCGCGGTGTCAAGGCTCTAACGCAGGTGTTTCAAGGCATCCTGTGATAAAAAGCTGAGCAGGTAGGCAAGAAAACTTCACCGTCATGGGCTTCATGGATAAAACCCTGGGGGCTTTCATCAGTCGGAGATATTGAGTGCGATCGTTGCGCCCGTTTTGCCCCAAGCCGTCAGGAGAATAACGCAATGACGCGTCCCGCCAGAATCCTCGTCTGGACCCTTACCAGCCTGCTGACCTTGCTGGCGATACTGGTGGTGGTGATCGCCACCTTCGACTGGAACCGGGTCAAGCCATTGCTTAACGAGAAAGTCTCCGAAGCGTTGCACCGGCCGTTCGCGATCAACGGTAACCTGGCGGTGCACTGGCGCACTGAGCCGGATGAAGGCGGGTGGCGCGCCTGGGTACCGTGGCCGCACTTCATTGCCGAGGACCTGGCCCTAGGCAATCCCGAGTGGCTGAAGGAGCCGAAGATGGTCGGCCTGGAGCGTGTGGAATTTCGACTGGCGCCGCTGCCGCTGGTATTCCAGCAGATCGTCATCCCGCGCATCGACCTGGTCAAACCCACCGCCAGCCTTACTCGCCTGGCCGATGGCCGCGCCAACTGGACCTTCGATTTCGGCCCCAAGGATGAGAATGCACAGCCCTCCAAGTGGCAGCTGGATATCGGTGCCATCGGTTTTGACCAAGGTAATGTCAGCTTCGACGACCAGACCCTGAAAACCAGCATGAAGGTACAGATAGATCCGCTGGGCAAACCCATACCGTTCAGCGAGATCGTGGGTAAGGCAAGTGCCGACAAGGCCGGCGGCGCTCAGGACTATGCCTTCGGGCTCAAGGCCCAGGGCCGTTACAAGGGGCAGCCAGTCTCCGGTACTGGCAAGATTGGTGGCCTGCTGGCGCTGCAGGACGCCAGCCAGCCATTTCCGTTGCAGGCCGACGTGCGCGTTGCCGATACCCACGTAGTGCTCGCAGGCACCCTGACCGACCCTCGCAACCTGGGGGCGCTGGATCTTCGCCTGCGCTTGTCAGGCGCCAGTTTGGGTAACCTTTATCCGCTGACGGGGGTGACCCTGCCAGACACACCAGCCTACGAAACCGATGGTCACCTGAAGGCCAACCTGCAGGCGGCCGAAGGTGCGACGTTCAACTACGAAGGATTCAACGGCAAGATCGGCAACAGTGACATCCACGGCGACCTGGCGTTCGTCGCCAGCCAGCCGCGGCCTAAGCTATCTGGCAAGCTGGTCTCCAACCAGTTGTTGTTCAAAGACTTGGCACCGCTGATCGGTGCCGACTCCAACGCCGAGCAGAAAGCCCGCGGGGGCGCCAGCAAGCAGCCTGCCGGCAAGGTGCTGCCGGTGGAGGAGTTCCGCACTGATCGCTGGCGCACCATGGACGCCGACGTCGAGTTTGCCGGCAAACGAATCGTCCACAGTGAGCAATTGCCGTTCAAAGACCTCTCTGCCCATGTAATCCTCGAGGACGGCCTGCTGCGCCTGGAGCCGCTGCGCTTTGGGGTGGCCGGTGGCAACCTGGCCTCCAGGATACGCCTGGATGGCCGCAGCGTACCGCTGCAGGGGCACGCTCGGCTGACCGCACGTGGCTTCAAGCTCAAGCAGCTGTTCCCCACCTTTGCGCCGATGCAGACCAGCTTCGGTGAGCTCAACGGCGATGCCGATATCAGCGGCCGCGGCAACTCGGTGGCAGCCCTGCTGGGCACGGCCAATGGCGACCTGCGCATGCTGATCAACGATGGTGCGATCAGCCGCAGCCTGATGGAGATTGCCGGGTTGAACGTGGGCAACTACGTGATCGGCAAGCTGTTTGGCGATGAGGATGTGCAGATCAACTGCGCAGCAGCTGATGTTGGTATCAAGGACGGGCTGGCGAGCACGCGCCTGTTCATATTCGATACCGAGAACGCGATCATCTACGTCAACGGCACGGCCAACTTCGCCAGCGAGCAGCTGGACCTTGAGATCACTCCTGAATCGAAAGGCTTGCGGCTGTTCTCGCTGCGTTCGCCGCTGTATGTCCGCGGGCCGTTCGCCAAGCCCGGTGCGGGCGTGCAGGCGGTGCCGCTGGCATTGCGCGGCGTGGGCATGGTGGCACTGGGGGTAGTTGCAGGGCCTGCGGCGGGGCTGCTGGCGCTGGTGGCGCCAAGCAGTGGCGATGAGCCCAACCAGTGCACGCCGTTGCTGCAGCAGATGAAAGCCGGCAAGGCGCCGGCTGAGGTGAAGGGCAAGCAATAAGTGAACCGGGGCCGCGAAGCGGCCCCTGGCGATTACAAGCCTTGCAGCAGATCGGACATGTCGTCTGCGTGTTCTTCTTCCTGAGCCAGGATGTCCTCGAAGATGCGACGCGTAGTCGGGTCTTTGTCGCCAATGTACTGAATGATCTCGCGGTAGCTGTCGATCGCGATGCGTTCGGCCACCAAGTCCTCCAGCACCATCTCCTTCAACGAGTTGCCTGCTACGTACTGGGCATGGGAATTCTTGGTCAGGTTGTCCGGGTTGAAGTCCGGCTCGCCACCCAGTTGCACGATGCGCTCGGCAAGCTTGTCGGCGTGTTCGGCTTCCTGGTTGGCATGCTCGAGAAACTCCTCGGCAGCCACGCTCGCCTTGATCCCGCTGGCCATGAAGTAATGACGCTTGTAGCGCAGTACGCAGACAAGCTCGGTGGCCAGCGACTCATTGAGCAGGCGCAGAATTTCCTGGCGGTCGGCGTGGTAACCCTCGGTCACCGCGCCTTGCTCGACGTGCTCACGGGCACGCTTGCGCAGGGTTTGCACATCGGTCAGTTCAACGTTGCTCATGGTTTTCTCCAGACAAATCAGGACGGGTGGTCAAGGTGTTGCGCAGGCTCACGCGCCGTGTACGGCTTCGCTGTCCTCTTCTCGTTGTTTGCACGTCTTGAAGCCCTTGGCATCGACATGGCCGGTGGCATCGAAGCGCACGTAGTAAGGCTGCTGATGGCCATCGCGGTTGAGGATGTAGTCGTTGCAGGTGCCTCCGTGCGGCAGGTCGATCGCATTCGATGGGCTGCCGCCGATGGCGATGACTTTCTGCATGGTCATGCCGTTTTCGACTTGCTTGACCAGCGGCTCGTCGCGGTAGGTGACGTAGTCCACCGGGTTTTCCGGGCGGCTGCCACAGGCGGCCAGGGTCGCGCTTGCCAGAAGGATTGCCAGGGTCTGTTTGTACATGGTCCCGCTCCTTGCTCAAGGGTCTGTTCTGGTTTGGAACCGCACGGCGCGTCAGGAGTTCGATTGCGATGGTCATTCATGCCGCTGTAGTGTTGGCCGAACGTCCACGCAAAAGGGGCTGGGCCCATGCAGCAGGAATTGGCTACGCGATACCCGTTGGTGCTGGTACCGGGCATGCTCGGCTTTGTCAGGGCATTGCTCTATCCCTATTGGTTCGGCATCGTGCCGGCCTTGCGCAAGGGCGGGGCGCAGGTGTTCCCCGTGCAGGTATCGCCCTTGCACTCCAGCGAAGTGCGTGGTGAGCAGTTGCTGGCAATCATCGAAGACATCTGCCAGCGCACCGCTGCTGACAAGGTCAACCTGATCGGCCATAGCCAAGGCGCCCTGAGCGCGCGTTATGCCGCAGCCAAGCGGCCTGGCCGGGTGGCCTCGGTGACTTCGGTAGCCGGCCCCAACCATGGTTCGGAACTGGCCGACCACCTGGCTCGCACAGCGCCGGGCGATTCACCCCAAGGGCGCATCCTCAGGGCTGTTTTGCATGGCCTGGCGGTGCTGCTGGGGTGGTTGGAAACCGGCTGGCGCCGCGACTCATTGCCTATCGACGTGCATGCCTCGCACCAATCGCTGACCAGCGCTGGCGTAGCGCTGTTCAACCAGGTTTATCCACAGGGCCTGCCCGACACCTGGGGCGGTGAGGGCGCGGGAGAGGTCAACGGCGTGCGTTACTATTCGTGGTCAGGCACCTTGCAGCCGGGTATCACCGACCAGGGGCGTAACCGCTTTGACGGCAGCAACCGCTTCTGCCGCCTGTTCGCCCGCAGCTTCGTCAAGGAAAAGGGCCAGTGTGACGGCATGGTCGGGCGCTTCAGTTCACACTTGGGGCAGGTGATCGGTGATGACTACCCGCTCGATCACCTGGACATCGTCAACCAGTCGCTCGGCGCCGTGGGCAAGGGCGCCGAGCCGGTGCGGCTGTTCACCGAGCACGCCGCCCGCCTCAAGGCTGCGGGGCTGTAGCGCTGCGGCGCACGGGGGTGGTCCAGCGTTCGGCGAGGACCACCCCGGCCAGGGTCAGCAAGCCGCCGATCAGGTGGTAGCTGGCCAGTTGCTCGTCGAGCACTGCGGCTGCGATCAGCGCGGTCACCAGTGGCAGCAGGTTGAAGAACAGCGTGGTGCGGCTTGGCCCCAGGCGGTGCACGGCCTGCATCCACACAAGCGGCGCGACCATCGAGGCCAGCACACAGGCGTACAGCACCAGGCCCACGTTATGCACGTTCAGGCCGGTTTTGTCCGAAAGCAGGAACAGTGGCAGCAAGACAATGATTGCCACCAGCACCTGCAGGTACAGCAGCTGCAAGGGCGGCAGGCGCAGCTGCCATTTCTTCAGCAGGAAGCTGTACAGCGCGTAGGCCAGGGTGGCCACCAGCATCAGCAGGTCACCGCGGTTCAGGCCTTGCTCCAGCAAGATGCCGGGCTGGCCGGCGGAGACGACTTCCAGCACGCCGATGAACGACACCACCGCGCCTGTCAGCGCACCGTAGCTCAGCCGCTGACCGAGCCATGCGATGGACAGGGCCAGCGACATCAAGGGCATCAGCGAGAGAATGATGCCCATGTTGGTAGCGCTTGTGATGCTGGCCGCGAAGTAGGCGAGGCTTTGGTACAGGGCCATGCCGAGCACGCCAAGGACGAAGATTCTGGCCAGGTGCGCACGGATGGCTGCGCGGTTGCGCCATACGGCCGGCAGCAGGAATGGGGTGAACAGCAGCCCCGCGAGCAGCCAGCGGTAGAAGCCGATCTCGGCAGGGTGGATGGCACCTGCTGACAGCTTGGTGACCACGGTGTTGCCGGCCCAGATGAGGATAGCGGTAAGGGGGTACAGATAATTCATGACGCAACGGCTCTCGGATGCTTACTAGCCTCTGTGGGCGCGTTTGCGCTAGCACACAGAGGTTGTAGTGTGGCCCGGTATTATCGGGTGTCTGTCAGCAAGCCTATACTCCTATCCAGACAACCTGCCCCTTGAAGCAGACAGCATGCACCGCAAATACCTCGACATCCCCCAATTCGACCAACTTCCTGCGCCTGTGTACCTGCGCCACGACGAATTTGGCGCCGACACTCACAGCCCGCCCCATCGCCACACCTGGGGCCAGCTCAACTACACCGCCCATGGCGTCATGCACCTGGATGTCGATGGCCAGCGTTTTCTGTCACCCCCGCATTACGCCGTCTGGGTGCCGCCGGATACCCAGCATGGTTGCTACAACCCTCAGGCCATCGTTTACCGCTCGGTCTATCTGGACCGCCGCCTGTGCGCCGGGCTGCCGCAGCAGGCGTGCAGCCTGGTGATCAGCGATATCCTCAAGGCCATCCTCGGCGACTTCGCCCGCCGCGACGTCAAGGTGGCTCAGGACGAACGCGACCAGCGCCTGGTGCAGGTGCTGCTCGATCAGTTGCTGCTGGCACCCACCCAGACCTGCTACTTGCCCTTCGCTCGGAGCGAGGGCCTGCGCCAGGTGCTCGATGCCCTCGGCGCCGAACCTGGTGACAACCGCCCGTTGGCGGACTGGGCGGCGCGGGTGCATGTCAGCGAGCGCACCCTGGCGCGGCAATTTCTGCGCGAGCTGGGCATCAGCTTTGGTGAGTGGCGCCTGCGCTTGAGGTTCTTGCGGGCCATCGAAGCGCTGGAGGCCGGCTTGCCGATACAGGCCATCGCCTTCGACCTGGGCTACAGCAGCGCCTCGGCATTCATCGCCATGTTCCAGCGTCAGGCCCATTGCACGCCGGAGCAGTACCGGCGGCAAGCGCGGACGGGTGTGTAAAATGTGTTGTCTACACTCACATGCGACACCGTGCATCGGGCGCGGGAGACAAGGAGACCACTCCATGAAGATGCTGCACATGCCATTGCTGGCGTTGGCTGTTATGTTCAGTGCGCAGGGATTCGCTGCCACCGCTCAACAGGAAAAGATGACCTCGTGCAATGCCGACGCTTCTGCCAAGGCGCTCAAGGGCGATGAGCGCAAAGCCTTCATGAGCACCTGCCTGAAGAAAAGCGTACCGCCCACCCAGCAGGAAAAGATGAAGATCTGCAACGCTGACGCCAGCGCCCAGGCGCTCAAGGGCGACGAGCGCAAGGCCTACATGAGTGACTGCCTCAAGAAGAAATGACCTGCGCCTATGCCTGTAGGACGAAGGCTGGCAGACTGCGGTTCTTTTCCGTTGTCTGCCGTTGAGGCTGTATGACTTTCACCCCCCGCCAGGTCACCCTGGCAAGCTGGATCATCGTATTTGCCGGCCTGCTGCTGGCGCTCCCCCTGAAATTGTTACCCAGCCTGCTGGCCGGGCTGCTGGTGTTCGAGCTGGTCAACATGCTCACGCCACGCCTGCAGCCGATCATTGCCGGGCAACGCGCACGTTGGCTGGCGGTGGCGCTGCTGGGTACCCTGGTGGTCAGTACTCTGACCTTGCTGATCGCCGGCGCGTTCAGCTTCTTGCTGCACGAGGCAGAGAACCCCGGCGCCTCGCTGGACAAGTTCATGGCCCTGTTCGAGCGTGCCCGTGGCCAGTTGCCGCCGTTCATCGAGGCCTACCTGCCGGCCAGTGCCGCAGAGTTCAAGGTGGCCATCGGGGACTGGGTCAAGAGCCACCTCAGCGACCTGCAACTGGTAGGCAAGGGCATGGCGCACATGTTCGTGACGCTGCTGATCGGCATGATTCTCGGCGCCATCATCGCCCTGCAGCGCATCCCCGACATTTCCCGGCGCAAACCGCTGGCAGCCGCCTTGTTCGAGCGCCTGAGCCTGCTGGTGCAGGCGTTTCGCAACATCGTCTTCGCGCAGATCAAGATCTCGCTGCTCAACACCGTGTTCACCGGTATTTTCCTTGCCGTGGTGCTGCCACTGTTCGGTGTGCACCTGCCGCTGACCAAGACGCTGATCGTGCTGACCTTCCTGCTCGGGCTGTTGCCGGTGATCGGCAACCTGATGTCCAACACCCTGATCACCATCGTTGGCATGTCGCTGTCGATCTGGGTGGCTGCGGCCGCGCTGGGGTATCTGATCGTTATCCACAAGGTCGAGTACTTCCTCAACGCACGGATCGTGGGGGGGCAGATCAGTGCCAAGGCCTGGGAGCTGTTGCTGGCGATGCTGGTGTTCGAGGCGGCGTTCGGGTTGCCTGGGGTGGTAGCGGGGCCGGTGTACTATGCGTACATGAAGAGCGAGCTGAAGCGGGCTGAGTTGGTTTGAGAGCTGCAAGCTTCGAGCTACAAGCTGCAAGATAAAGCCGAACGCGGTGGGCCTCCATCGCCAATCGGCTTATAGCTTGCAGCTTGCAGCTCACCCGTAACGCTTGCGTGCTTCGATCGCCAGCCCGCTGCCGATGCTGCCGAAGATGTTGCCTTCCACATGCCGCGCGTTCGGCAGCATCGCCGCCACACTGTTACGCAGCGCCGGAATGCCGCTGGAACCACCGGTGAAGAACACCGTGTCCACCTGACCTTCGCTTACACCGGCCTTGGTCAGCAGCTCGGTGACGCTGCCACGCACCCGCTCCAGCAGCCCTTCGATCGCGCCTTCGAACACCGCACGGGTAAGGTCCACGCCCAATTCGCGCTCCACGCGGCCGAGGTCGATACGGCGGCTTTCGTGGTCGGTCAGCTCAATCTTGCTGGCCTCGACCTCCATCGCCAGCCAGTGCCCGGCCCGTTGCTCGATCAGCTTGAACAGACGGTCGATGCCCAGGGTGTCCTCGATGTCATAGCGCATGCTGCCCAACGCCAGTTGCGACTTCTGCGAGTACAGGGCGTTGATGGTGTGCCAGGTGGCCAGGTTGAGGTGGTAGCTGGTAGGCATCAGCGCACCGCTCTTCATCCGGCTGCCGTAACCGAACAGCGGCATCACGCCCTGCAGGCTCAACTGCTTGTCGAAGTCGGTACCGCCGATGTGCACGCCGCCAGTGGCGAGGATGTCGCTCTGGCGCTCGGCCACCTGGTGACGCTCGGGTGACAGGCGTATCAGGGTAAAGTCCGAGGTACCCCCGCCGATATCCACGATCAGTACCAGCTCTTCACGGCTGATACCTGACTCGTAGTCGAACGCGGCGGCAATCGGTTCGTACTGGAACGACACGTCCTTGAAGCCGATCTTGCGGGCCACGTCGGCCAGGGTATCTTCGGCCTCCTGGTCGGCGGCCGGGTCTTCGTCGACGAAAAACACCGGGCGGCCCAGTACCACCTGATCGAAGCTGCGGTCGGCGGCGGTTTCGGCACGCTTTTTCAGTTCGCCGATGAACATGCCCAGCAGGTCCTTGAATGGCAAGGCGCTGCCCAGCACGCTGGTGTCGTGCTTGATCAGCTTGGAGCCCAGCAGGCTCTTGAGCGAGCGCATCAGGCGGCCTTCGTAGCCTTCCAGGTACTCGTGCAGTGCCAGCCGGCCATACACAGGGCGGCGCTCTTCGATATTGAAGAAAACCACCGAGGGCAGGGTGATCTTGCCGTCTTCCAGGGCTATCAGCGACTCGACCCCGGGGCGGTGCCAGCCGACCGTGGAGTTGGAGGTGCCGAAGTCGATGCCAAGGGCACGGGCCGGGGATACGTCAGACATGGGAAAAGGGCTTCCGGAGGCAAAACGGCCGCGCAGTTTATGCCACTTGGCCAGAGAATCAAGACCGGTCGTCTGCCTTGAAGCAAAGCCAAGCGCACCTTGAAAGGCTATGCTTGACCCTTATCTTCAGATGCAACACGAAAATTCACATTGGTGATCCATAGATGGACTTCAAAGACTACTACAAGATACTCGGCGTAGAGCCCACGGCGGACGAGAAGGCGATCAAGGCCGCGTACCGCAAGCTGGCGCGCAAGTATCACCCTGACGTCAGCAAGGAGCGCGACGCCGAGGAGAAATTCAAGGAGGCCAATGAGGCCTACGAGGTACTTGGCGACGCCCAGAAACGCGCCGAGTTCGACGAGATCCGCAAGTACGGCGGCCAGCATGGTCGGCCATTCCAGGCCCCACCGGGCTGGGAGAACCGTGGCGGTGCGGGCGGTGGTTTCGAGGGTGGTGATTTCTCCGACTTCTTCAGCTCGATCTTCGGCGCACGGGGCCCCAACCCCTTTGGCGGCGCTCGGCAACAACGCAGTGCCGGCAGGCGAGGGCAGGATGTGGAACTGGAATTGGCGATCTTCCTTGAGGAAACCCTGAGCAAGGAGTCCAAGCAGATCAGCTTCCAGGTGCCGCAGACCAACGCCGCCGGCCAGCGTACCGGGTTCACCACCAAGACCCTGAATGTGAAGATCCCAGCCGGCGTGAGCGACGGTGAGCGCATCCGCCTCAAGGGCCAAGGTGCACCGGGCAGCGCTGGTGGTGCCAACGGCGACCTGTTCCTGACCATCCGCATGGCACCGCACCCGCTGTTCGATGTCGAGGGCCAGGACCTGATCATCACTGTGCCACTGGCACCGTGGGAGGCCGCATTGGGCACCAAGGTGGCGGTGCCGACCCTGGACGGCAAGATCAACCTGACCATCCGCCCCGACAGCCAGAGCGGCCAGCGCCTGCGTGTGCCTGGCAAAGGCCTGGCGAACAAGCAGGGTGAGCGCGGCAACCTCTACGCCCAGCTCAAGGTAGTCATGCCGCCGGCATCCGACGCCTCTACCCGCCAATTGTGGACCCAGCTTTCCGAGAAGGCGGCGTTCAATCCGAGGACACAATGGAGTAAGTGATCATGAGCAGCACCCTGATCGTTCAACTGGACATGCGCACGCTTTGCCAGGAGGCCGATATCACGGCCGACTACGTGGTCGAGATCGTCGAGCACGGCATCGTTGAACCTTCGGGGCGAACGCCGGAGGAATGGTTGTTCGATGATCAGGCGCCGCTGCTGGCCAGGCGTGCGGCAAAGCTGCACCAGGAGCTGGAACTGGAGTGGGAAGGGGTGGCGCTGGCGCTGGAGCTGTTGCAGGAAGTGCAGCAGTTGCGCAGTGAGAACAGCATGCTGAAACAGCGGCTGGGCAGGTTTACCCAGATGTGATGTCGACTGCAGTGGCCCCAGCGTCGGCTTGCTGGCGATGGGGCCACTGCAATCAGCAAAAAACTCAGGCTGGCTCTGCCCCCGGGTCGAGCACCAGCTGCATGAAAGTCAAATCCTGCCAGCGCCCGAACTTCACCCCCACCTGGGGCATCTGCCCGGTCACCACGAAGCCCAGACGCTCATGCAGGCGTACCGACGCGGCATTGCCACTCTCGATGGCCGCGACCATCACATGCTTGCCACACCCCCGCGCGCGCGCGATCAGTGCTGCCATCAATTGCGGCCCCAGGCCCTTGCCGCGCTGATCGCCACGGATATACACCGAATGCTCCACGGTATTGCGAAAACCCTCGAACGGCCGCCAATCGCCAAAAGACGCATAGCCCAGCACACCGCTGTGATCCACTGCCACCAGAATCGGATAGCCCTGTTGTGCCCGTGCCTCGAACCAGGCCTCTCGGTTGCCCAGGTCCACCGGCGTATCGTTCCAGATCGCCGTGGTGTTGCGCACCGCGTCGTTATAGATGTCGAGGATGCCCGGCACGTCGGCGGGCAGGGCATCGCGAATTTCGTGGCTCATTGCTGCGTCTCACAAGGTCTAGGGCTGCAGATTAAATGGTTACCAGCCCACGCACACCTTCGGCCTGCATGTTTTCACCGCGCCCGCGCTGGATGATTTCGCCACGGGCCATGACCAGATACTGGTCGGCCAGCTCCTCGGCAAAGTCATAGAACTGCTCCACCAGCAGGATGGCCATGTCGCCACGCTCTGCCAGGCGGCGGATGACCGCACCGATCTCCTTGATGACCGATGGCTGAATGCCTTCAGTGGGTTCGTCGAGAATCAGCAGGCGTGGCCGGCTGGCCAGGGCGCGGCCGATGGCCAGCTGTTGCTGCTGGCCGCCGGACAGGTCACCGCCGCGGCGTTGCTTCATCTGTTCCAGCACCGGGAACAGTTCGTAGATGAACGCAGGCACCTCACGGGCCTCGCGCGCCGGGAAGCGCGACAGGCCCATCAGCAGGTTTTCCTCGACGCTGAGCCGCGCGAATATCTCACGCCCCTGGGGCACATAGGCGATGCCTGCGTGTACCCGTTGCTGTGGCTTGAGCGTGGTGATCGGCTTGCCTTCCCATTCGACGCGGCCTTCGCGTGGCGGCACCAGGCCCATCAGGCAGCGCAGCAGGGTGGTCTTGCCCACGCCGTTGCGCCCGAGCAGGCAGGTGACTTCACCGACCTTGGCTTCGAAGGACAGGCCGCGCAGGATGTGGCTACCGCCGTAGTACTGGTGCAATTCACTGACTTCAAGCACTTTCAATTCCTCGTTCTTGTCAGCTACAAGCTTCAAGCTTCAAGCGGCAAGAGGGAGCGCACGGCTACTGCTTGCGGCTTGAGGCATGCCACTTGAGGCGCGTCAGCGCCCTAGATAAACCTCGACCACCCGCTCATCCGCTTGCACCTGCTCCAGCGATCCCTCTGCCAGTACGCTGCCCTGGTGCAGCACGGTCACATGGTCGGCAATGCTGCCGACAAACCCCATGTCGTGCTCCACCACCATCAGCGAATGCTTGCCGGCCAGGCCTTTGAACAGCTCAGCGGTGAACTCGGTTTCGGCATCGGTCATGCCGGCCACCGGCTCGTCGAGCAGTAGCAGTTGCGGCTCCTGTACCAGCAACATGCCGATCTCGAGGAACTGTTTCTGCCCATGTGACAGCAGGCCTGCCTGGCGCTGGGCCAGGGGTAGCAGGCGCAAGGTGGTCAGCACTTCTTCGATGCGTTGCTGTTGCTCACCGCTCAAGCGTGCCGTCAGGCAGGCCCAGACTGACTTATCGGTTTTCAGTGCCAGCTCAAGGTTCTCGAACACGGTCAGTGCTTCGAACACCGTGGGCTTCTGGAACTTGCGGCCAATGCCGGCCTGGGCGATCTGGTATTCGCTCATGCGGGTCAGGTCCAGGGTATCGCCGAAGAAGGCACTGCCGGTGTCGGGGCGCGTCTTGCCGGTAATCACGTCCATCATGGTGGTCTTGCCGGCACCGTTGGGGCCGATGATGCAGCGCAACTCCCCCACACCGATGTACAGGTTCAGGGCATTGAGTGCCTTGAAACCATCGAAGCTGACGCTGATGCCTTCCAGGCTCAGCACCGTGCCGTGACGGGTATCCAGCCCCGCTTCACGGCGGCTGCCCAGGCCGATGGCGTCACGGCCGCTGCCAAGGTTGTCGAATACCGGTTCGAGCATGAATTCCGGATGCACTGGGGGCACGCCTTTCATGGCTGGCTCCTTTTCTTCAACAGGCCGACCACGCCCTTGGGCAGGTAGAGGGTGACGAGGATGAACAATGCGCCGAGGAAGAACAGCCAGAACTCGGGGAAGGCCACGGTGAACCAGCTTTTCATGCCGTTGACCAGGCCCGCGCCCAGCAGCGGGCCGATCAGTGTGCCGCGCCCGCCCAAGGCTACCCAGACAGCAGCCTCGATGGAGTTGGTCGGCGACATCTCGCTGGGGTTGATGATGCCCACCTGTGGCACATACAGCGCACCTGCCAGGCCGCACAGCACGGCGCTCAATACCCACACCAGCAGCTTGAAGCCCCGTGGGTCATAGCCACAGAACATCATGCGGTTTTCTGCATCGCGTACGGCGGTGAGCAGGCGGCCGAACTTGCTCTGGGTCAGGCGCCAGCACAGGTACAGGCTTGCCAGCAGCAAACCTACGGTCAGCAGGAACAGCACGGCGCGGGTGCCTTGGGAGGCAATGTCGAAGCCCAGAATCGTGCGGAAACTGGTGAAACCGTTGTTGCCGCCAAACCCTGTCTCGTTGCGGAAGAACAGCAGCATGCCGGCGAAGGTCAGGGCCTGGGTCATGATCGAGAAATACACGCCTTTGATCCGCGAGCGGAAGGCGAAGAAGCCAAACACCAGTGCCAGCAGGCCAGGTGCCAGCACCACCAGGCACAGGGCCCAGGCAAAGTGCTGGGTACCGGCCCAGTACCACGGCAGTTCGCTCCACGACAGGAATGTCATGAACCCCGGCAGGCCGTCACCGGCGGCCTGGCGCATCAGGTACATGCCCATGGCGTAACCACCGAGGGCGAAGAACAGCCCGTGGCCGAGCGACAGCAGCCCTGCGTAGCCCCAGACCAGGTCCAGGGCCAGAGCGACGATGGCGTAGCAGAGGATCTTGCCGACCAGGGTGAGTGTGTAGGCCGAGACCTGCAAGGCATGGTCGGGCGGCAGCAACGACAGCAGCGCCATGGCCACCAGCAGCAGGACGACGACGGTACCGATGGCCAGCGACAGGCGCGGCCCGGCTTTTTGCGAAGCGGTGACAAGCAGTGGCTGGTTCATCAGTCGATTACCCGTCCCTTGAGGGCGAACAGGCCTTGCGGGCGCTTCTGGATGAACAGAATGATCAACGCAAGGATGAGGATCTTGCCAAGCACCGCGCCGATTTGCGGCTCCAGCAGCTTGTTGGCTATCCCTAGGCCGAAGGCGGACCAGAGGCTACCGGCCAGTTGCCCGACACCGCCGAGCACCACTACCAGGAACGAGTCGATGATGTAGCTCTGGCCAAGGTCCGGGCCGACGTTGCCGACCTGGCTCAGCGCTACACCACCAAGCCCGGCGATGCCCGAGCCCAGGCCGAAGGCGAGCATGTCCACCCGCCCGGTGGACACACCACAGCAGGCAGCCATGTTGCGATTCTGGGTGACCGCACGTACGTTCAGGCCCAGCCGCGTGCGGTTGAGCAGCAGCCAGGTCAGCAGTACCACCGCCAGGGCGAAGGCAATGATCACCAGGCGGTTGTAGGGCAGCACCAGGTTGGGCAGCAGTTGGATGCCACCAGACAGCCAGGCCGGGTTGCTGACCTCGACGTTCTGCGCGCCGAACAGCAGGCGGATGGCCTGGATCAGCATCAGGCTGATGCCCCAGGTCGCCAGCAGGGTTTCCAGCGGGCGGCCGTAGAGGTGGCGGATCACCGTGCGCTCCAGGGCCATGCCCACCCCGGCGCTGACGGCGAAGGCCACTGGCAGGGCAATCAGCGGGTAGAACTCGATTGCGCCTGGCGCGTAGCGCTGCAGCAGCACCTGGACCATGTAGGTGCTGTAAGCACCGAGCATGAGCATCTCACCGTGGGCCATGTTGATCACGCCCAGCAGCCCGAAGGTGATCGCCAGGCCAAGGGCCGCCAGCAGCAGGATCGAACCCAGCGACAGGCCGCTGAAAGCCTGGCCGAGCAGCTCACCGAACAGCAGCTTGCGCTTGACCTGCGCCAGGCTTGTTTCAGCGGCAGTGCGCACGCCTGCGTCGGTTTCCACATCGGGTTGCAGCAAGGCCTCCAGGCGGGTGCGGGCCAGCGGGTCGCCGGTTTCGCCGAGCAGGCGTACCGCCGCCAGGCGCACGGCTGGCTCGCTGGCGCCCAGTTGCAGGTTGGCCAGTGCCAGGCCAAGCGCTGCGTGCACGGTAGTGTCGGGTTCGCTGGCAAAGCGCCGGTCGAGGAATGCCATTTGCGCCGGTTGTGCACTTTTTTGCAGTTGCTGGGCGGCGGTCAGGCGAGTGTCGCTGTTGTCGCTGAGCAACTGGTGGCTGGCCAGGGCGTTATCGATCAGGCCGCGCAGGCGGTTGTTAAGGCGCACCTTGCGGGTGTCATCGGCTGCGATGCGGCCCTGGCGCAGGTTTTCCAGCAGCGGCAGGCGCGCGGCTTCGGGTTGCGCCGCCCAGCCTTCGAGCAGGCGAGCCTGCTCGGCGGGCTTGGCGGTGAGGAAGAATTCGCCCTCGCTGGCCTGGGTTGCCAGGGGCAGCAGGAGCAGCAGGGTGAGGAGGAGTCTGAGCATGCGGGCAATCCTGGAAATCGGCGGTGGATTCATCGCCGGCAAGCCGGCTCCCACAGGGTGGTGCTGTTCTCAGGGCCCTGTGGAAGCTGGCTTGCCAACGAAGGGGCTGCAGCGCAGCCCCAGTGCACTCAGTTGCCTTTCACTGCATAGTCAGGGCGCTTGTCGTTGCCCGGAATGAACGGGCTCCACGGCTGCGCGCGCAGCGGCTGTTCGGTTTCCCAGACCACGCTGAACTGCCCGTCATCCTGGATTTCGCCGATCATCACCGGCTTGTGCAGGTGGTGGTTGGTCTTGTCCATGGTCAGGGTGAAGCCGGACGGTGCCTTGAAGGTTTGCCCACCCAGGGCTTCGCGTACCTTGTCGACATCGGTGGACTTGGCTTTTTCCGCCGCTTGCGCCCACATGTGGATGCCCACGTAAGTGGCTTCCATCGGGTCGTTGGTCACGGCCTTGTCGGCACCCGGCAGGTTCTTGGCTTTGGCGTAGGCCTTCCAGTCGGCGACGAACTTCTGGTTGACCGGGTTATCCACCGATTCGAAGTAGTTCCAGGCGGCGAGGTGGCCTACCAGCGGCTTGGTGTCGATGCCGCGCAGTTCCTCTTCACCCACCGAGAACGCCACCACCGGTACGTCGGTGGCTTTCAGGCCCTGGTTGGCCAGCTCCTTGTAGAACGGTACGTTGGAGTCGCCGTTGACGGTGGAGATAACGGCGGTTTTGCCGCCTGCCGAGAACTTCTTGATGTTGGCGACAATGGTCTGGTAATCGGCGTGGCCGAACGGCGTGTAGACCTCTTCGATATCCTTGTCGGCCACGCCTTTGCTGTGCAGGAAGGCGCGCAGGATCTTGTTGGTGGTGCGCGGGTAGACGTAGTCGGTGCCGAGCAGGAAGAAACGCTTGGCGCTGCCGCCGTCTTCGCTCATCAGGTATTCCACGGCCGGGATCGCTTGCTGGTTGGGCGCGGCGCCGGTGTAGAAGACGTTCGGCGACATCTCTTCACCTTCGTACTGCACCGGGTAGAACAGCAAGCCGTTGAGCTCTTCGAACACGGGCAGCACCGACTTGCGTGACACCGAGGTCCAGCAGCCGAACACCACCGCGACCTTGTCCTGGGTCAGCAACTGGCGGCTCTTTTCGGCGAACAGTGGCCAGTTGGATGCAGGGTCGACCACCACCGGTTCGAGCATCTTGCCGTTGACCCCGCCCTTGGCGTTGATCTCGTCGATGGTCATCAGCGCCATGTCCTTGAGCGATGTTTCGGAAATCGCCATGGTCCCGGACAGCGAATGCAGGATGCCGACCTTGATGGTCTCGGCGGCCTGGATGCTCCAGCTAAGGCCCATCGCCGCAATCGATGCGCTGAGGGTAAAGGCCTTGATCAGACTGCGACGCTTCATGTGCTCTCTCCGCTTAGTTTTTTTGTGTTGGCCAAGCGGAGGGGGCTGTTGCAAGGGGTGTGCCGAACGGCAAAAGGTGCGTAATAGAAGGGCTGTGCGAGGTGTTGGGGCGTTTGCAAGGTCCAGGTTGGTGCCTGAGATGTTTGTGTGCACAGGATTGGGGCTGCAAGGCAGCCCCGGAGTGCATCAGCTGTTGCGTACAGCTGTCCGCGGATGGCGCTTGCTACGCACACCCTGGTAGGTGACGGCCAGCAACACGAACCAGATCGGCGTGACGATCAGCGCAGAGCGGGTGTCCGCTTCCAGGCTCAGCAGCACCAGGATAAAGGCGAAGAACGCCAGGCACACGTAGCACATGAAGCGCCCGCCCGGCATCTTGTAGGTCGATGCCTGGTGCAGCGCCGCACGGGTTTTGCGGTACTTCAGGTACGACAGCAGGATCAGCGTCCAGACAAACATGAACAGCACTGCCGAAACCGTGGTGACCAGGGTGAATGCTTCGATCACGTTCGGCACCATGTAGATCAGCACCGCGCCAAGCAGCAGGCAGGTGCACGAGAAGTACAGGCCGTTGGCCGGTACGGCGCGGCTCGACAGTTTTTCGAATGCGCGCGGTGCGTCGCCTTCCTGGGCCAGGCCGAAGAGCATGCGGCTGGTGGAAAACACGCCGCTGTTGGCCGACGAGGCCGCCGAGGTCAGCACCACGAAGTTGATGATGCTCGCCGCCGCTGGCAGGCCGGCCAGCACGAACAGCTCGACGAACGGGCTCTTGCCCGGCACCACATCGCGCCATGGGGTCACAGCCATGATCGCGATCAGTGCCAGCACGTAGAACACGATGATACGGATCGGGATCGAGTTGATCGCCCTTGGCAGGGTGCGTTCAGGGTTCTTGGCTTCGGCGGCGGTGGTGCCGACCAGCTCGATGCCGACGAAGGCGAACACGGCAATCTGGAAGCCGGCGAAAAAGCCCATCAGGCCGTTGGGGAACATGCCGCCGTCGTTCCACAGGTTGGCCAGCTGCGCGGTGCGCCCGCTCGGCGACTCGAAACCGGTGATGACCATGTACAGGCCGGTGGCGACCAGGCCGAGGATGGCGACGATCTTGATCAGGGCGAACCAGAACTCCATCTCGCCGAACATCTTCACGGTAACCAGGTTAAGCGACAGCAGTACTGCAACGCAGGTCAGGGCGGGTATCCACTGTGGCAGGTCCGGGAACCAGAACTGCGTGTAGGCGGCAATGGCGACCACGTCGGCAATGCCGGTGACCACCCAGCAGAACCAGTAGGTCCAGCCGGTGAAGTAGCCGGCCCAGGGGCCGAGCAGGTCGGCCGAGAAATCGATGAACGACTTGTAGTTGAGGTTCGACAGCAGCAGTTCGCCCATGGCGCGCATGACGAAGAACAGCATGAAGCCGATGATCATGTAGACGAAGATGATCGACGGCCCCGCCAGGCTGATGGTCTTGCCCGAGCCCATGAACAGGCCGGTGCCGATGGCACCTCCGATGGCGATCAGCTGGATGTGGCGGTTGGTCAGGTTACGCTGCAGGTGCTGCGCTTGAGCAGGAGGGGAAGAGGTCCGGGTCATTGGCTGCATTCCATTGAGGGTCAGTCTTTTTGTGAAAGCCGCGTAGGCTAACACGCGCGTCCCAAATCGGGGCGCGACAGATCGACTCGACTTTTCAGTAGCAGATGGCTGCTGTGCGGCCCTTTCGCTACACAAGACCAACGCGGTCGTCTGAGCGGCCTTGTTTCGCGAAAGGGCTGCACAGCAGCCCCAATGGCCTCAAGTGCTGGCCAACACCCTGCGCCTTACCACCAGGCTGTCCACCACCCACATCACCACCATCGACACCCCCACCAGCGGGAAGATCACCCCAAGTACCAGCATCACCCCGACAGCTGCCTTCCAGCGCGGCAGGTCATGGCGCAGTGCCGGTACCCCAAGGCCACCGGCCGGCCGGCGTTTCCACCACATCACCAGCCCGCTCACCGAACCCAGCAAAATCATCAGGCACACCAGCAGAATGATGATCTGGTTCAGCACGCCGAACATCTTGCCCTCGTGCAGCATGACGCCCAGCTCGGTCGCCCGGGCCACCGGGCTGTAGTCCTGCCAGCGCACGTCGGCCAGCACCTTGCCGGTGTACTGATCGACATGCAGGGTGGCATCGTTGCGCGGGTCGTCGGCGAACACGGCGATGGTGAATACGCCATCGGCAGTGGTCGGCACGGTGATGCTGTAGCCGGGTTCCACCTCGCGCGCGGTGGCGAGGTCCTGTACCTGCTGCAGGCTCACCTGAGGTGCCGCTGGCCTGTTCGACATCATGTGGTGCCCGGCATGTTCGGCATGCGCACCGGACTGCGGCATCGGCGTGTTTTCCATGGCCCAGGGCACCGTCTGGCGGTGGGCGCTGTTCAGTTCACCGGCCTGTTGATCGGACTTGGGCACGTCATTCCACATGGCCGCCGGGAAGCGGTTCCACAGGTCGGCGTACTGTTTGCCCCACAGGCCGGTCCAGGTCATGCCGCTGAGCAGCATCAGCAGCAGCAGGGCCGAGCCCCAGAAGCCGCTGACCGCGTGCAGGTCGCGCCAGAGCAGCCGGCCACGCGCCGACAGCCGTGGCCACAGCACGCCACTGCCGCTGCGCCCGCGCGGCCACCACAGGTACAGGCCGGACACCACCAGCACGATGCCCCAGCCGGCTGCCAGTTCCACCAGTCGGTCACCGAGCGTACCGACCATCAGCTCGCCATGCAGGGCGCGGGCGACCGCCTGCAGGTTCTGCTTGGCATCCTGTTCGCCCAGGATCTTGCCGCTATACGGGTTGACGAACACATTCAGTTCGCGCCCACCGTCATGCACCACGAACTGCGCGCTGCGCTCGGCATTGATGGGTGGCAGATATTGGCCCACATGGCCTTTGGGGTAGGCCTGGCGCACTTCGGCCAGCATCACGTCGGCGCCCTGGCGGTGATGGCTGGCCTCGACCACCATCAGGTCACGGTACAGCAGTGGGTCCAGCTGCGGTTTGAACAGGTAGATGATCCCGGTAATCGCCAGCAGGATCATGAACGGGGCGACGAACAGCCCCGCATAGAAATGCCAGCGCCAGGCCAGGTTGTAGAATGAAACGCGTGTTCCGCTCATGGGAACCTCCTGTTTGACCAGCTGAGGGGCGCAACCAGCGGCTGCGCCCGTTGTTGTTGTCAGAAGCTGAAATCGACCTTGGTCCAGAACGTCCTGCCCGGTTCGTTGACCGGCTGTGGATCGGAAGCCGGGTAGCCGAACCCGGCGTTCCCGGCCAGGTTCAGGTGCTCGGCGTAAGCCTTGTCGAACAGGTTGTCGACGCCTGCGCTGAGCTTGAGGTTGTTGTTCACCTTGTAGGCCCCATTGAGCGAGAACACGCCGAACCCGGCGCTTTTTTCGTAGTCCTTGCCGACCACATTGCCCTGGTTTTCGGCGATGCGGTTCTGTGCAGCCACCAGCCGCCACAAGGCCCCGGCGCTCCAGGTGTCGCGGCTGTAGGTCAGGCCCATGCGGCTTTCCAGTGGTGGCATCTGCGGCAGTGCCTTGCCGTCACTGCTGTTCTTGCCCCAGGCGTAGGCCAGGGTCGCATCGGCCTTCCAGGTTTCCGTCAGCTTGTAGGCGGCGCCCAGTTCGCCACCCATGATGCGGGCGTCGATGTTCTGCGCCTGGGAGGTGCTCATGCCCATCATGCCGGTACGGTAGTCGAACAGGATGTAGTCGCGGATCTGCCCGACATAACCCGAAGCCCAGGCTTCAAGGCGCTCGTCGCGGTACTGGATGCCGAAGTCGAGCTGGGTGGTCTTTTCTGGCTTGATGCCGTCGAAGGCGTTGGCGGCGCCAGAGGGCGCCAGCTTGGGCGAGAACAGCTCCCAATAGTCGGGGAAACGCTGGGCATGGCCAAGGCCGATGTAAGTGGTGGCCGGCACCGCCGCGAGGTCGTGCTCATAACGTACGAAACCGCTGGGTAGGGTATCGGCGCGGGTATCACCTTCGGTAGCGCTGCCAGCCCGGAAGTCGCGGGCGGAGGCGCGATCGAGACGGGCGCCGGTGATCAGCCGGTCAACCCCTGTGGCGTACCAGGTCAGTTCACCAAAGGCCCCATAGTTATGGAAGTCGGCATCCTTGGTCCAGGGCTGGCCCTTGTGCGCATCAACGCCCATGCCGCCACGCTGGCGATGTTCGTTGGTCTGTGCGTCGATGCCACTGATCAGTTGCACGTCGGCCCAGCGCCAGGTGGCCTTGATGCGTGCGCCCATTGTGCGGCGGTCGACATTGCTGACCATGGGCATGCCCATCATGCCGCTGCCCGATGGGGTGCGCAGGCTGTAGTTGTCCATCACGTGGTCGGCGTAGTTGTAATAGACCTGTGCCTCGACCTTGTCGAGCACCTCGCCCAGGTTGGACTTTTCAAAGCGCAGGCCCAGGCTTTCGCGCTTGAACTGCGAGCCGTCCATGCCACGGCCGGCATAGCGGGCCTCGCCGTCACCCTTACCGGCGGTGAGTTCGAGCAAGGTGTCCTGGTTGGGCGTCCAGCCCAGGGTCACATCGCCGTTCCATTTGTCCCAGCGCGAAGGCACGGTGTCGCCGTTGCCGTCGTGGTAGTCGTCTGAGCGCGACTGGTTGCCGACGAAGCGCGCATAAGCCTGGCTATTGCCTGCGTCGGCGTCGAGCACCTGGTCGAAGCGGCCGTTGGAGCCGGCCAGCAGGCTGGCGTTGATCCGGCTGCCGAGGGTGCCGAATTTTTCCGGTTCACGTTCGAAAAGGATGGTCCCGGCCGAGCCGCCGGGGCCCCAGATCACGCTTTGCGGGCCTTTGATAACGGTGAGGCGGTCATAGGTTTCCGGCGCGATGTAAGAGGTCGGTGCGTCCATGCGGTTGGGGCAGGCACCGAGCATCACACCACCGTTGGTGAGGATGTTCAGGCGCGAACCGAACATGCCGCGCAGCACCGGGTCACCGTTGGTGCCACCGGCGCGGATGGCTGAAAAACCAGGGATGGTCTTGAGGTAATCGGCACCATCGCTGGCCGGCACGGGCTGGCGCGGGTCTTTGGGGTTGGTGACGACCGTCAGGGGCGAGCTGGGCGCGATGGCGGTGATCACCGTCGGGCTCAGCTCGGGCGGCGCTTGCTCGTGCGTTTCATGGCCAGGTTCGGCGGCCAGGGCCATGGGTGCGAGCAGCGACCCGCACAACACGGCGAATGTCCCTCGCAGAGAGGGGGCGAATACAGGGGTGCAGCCGGACATAGTGATTCCAGTCGATCAGTCATGGGTGGGCACGGAGCCTTCAGGCTCCGTGCGGCAGCAGGGATTCAGACGCTGATCGAAGGCGGTGGCGCGCGGCTGCGCGCACCGGGGAATATGGCCTGTCGGGCATGGCCCTGAAGGGTTGCCGCAGGGATGAGGGTGACGGGCAGGGCGTGCCCGGCAACGAGTGGGCTGAAGGTCTGCGGTAATGCAGGGCAGTTGAACAGCAGGCTGCAGTAGCCGCATTTTTCCCACATCACATGCAGTTGGCCATCGTCGCCGTGGCCGTGATGCGAGTCGCTGGCGTGCCCGTGTTCCGAGGACAGAGCCATGCCCATCGGCATGCTCATGCCCGCGTGATGATCCATCGGCATCGACTGGGAAATCAGCGGGCCGATAAAGATCATCCACATGGCGAACAGGCTCAGCCAGCCGCCACCGACGCGCCTGCGTTCAGGGCGGGTGGTACGGCTGCGTCTGTTGCATGGCAGGCTCATGAAGGCGAGCGCCAGTCAGCGAAGGGTCAGTGTGCGTGTTCGTGCGGCTGGTCCGCCGGGGCCTGCCTCTGCACAGCCACGTCGACCGTGATGTCGCCTGCCTTCTCAAAATGCAGGGTCAGCGGGAAGCGCTTGCCGTCGCTGAGCAGGCTACGGTCCTTGGGCTGCATCAGCATCACATGATAGGCGCTGGGGGCGAAGACCACGTCCTTGCCGGCGGGCACTACTACATTGGGCACCTGCTGCATCTTCATGGCGCCGTTGGCACTCATCACGTGTTCGTGCAGTTGTGCGTCAGCAGTGATGGGGCTGTCCACGCTGAGCAGGCGGTCATCGACCTTACCGTTGTTGTGCACGATGAAATAGGCGGCCACATTGGGCGCGTTCGGCGGCAGTTGCAGCGACCAGGGGTGGGCGATATGCAGGTCGCCCACAGTGTATTCATGGGCGTTGGCGAAGGCGCCGGGCAGCAGCAGTGCGGCCACTACGAGAGCTTGCTTGAGCATGGTGTAAGTCTCCGTTCTGTTCAGGTTCAGGCAGACAGCGTGATGAACTCAGACCAGGGGAGAGGCGCGGGGATTGAGCGCGGGCCAGAGCTGGCGCGGCGTCATTTGGTAATCGGCTGGCGGTGGAACATGCGCGGCCAGCAACGTGGGCGGGTTGTGCAGTTGTGGCGGATAACCTGGCAGGGCCAGCAGCGGCGAGGCTCCCGAACAGCACCAGCAGTGCTGCATGTTGGAATGCTCGTCGTTTTGCGTGCCGAGGTCGATCTTGGCCAGTGCCTGGACGTCGACCTTGGCCTTGCCTGCCATGCTGGAACAGAAAGCCCCCCACAGCAGCTGCTCGGCCGGGCCCTTAGGCGCGGCAGAGGACAGCGGCATGGCCAGCAGGTTGAACAGCACTGCGAGGCAGGCTATCCAGGCGATGTGCCGACGTGGGGGCATGGAGAGATCCGGTCAGGAATCGTGGCGGGTATTGTACGGCGCAGTATAGGTAAAAATGATGGGGTGCGGTGAAGTGACGCAGGCGGGTCGATGGAGCTGCTGTGCAGCCCATGGCCGGCAAGCCGGCCATGAAGCTACAGCAGCCATCAAGCCTTGTTACGGCCCATCAAGCCACGCACGGTCTCTTGCAAATCAGCCGGCAGCACCACCACCTTGGCATTGTTGCTGCTGGCCAGGTTCTCCATGGCGCCGACATAGCGCTCACCCAGCAGGTACATGGCTGGCACCGTCTCGTTGCCCACCGCGTCCTTGACCAGCGAAATCGCCTTTGCCGAAGCCTCGGCAAGGTTGATTTGCGCCTCGGCATCGAGCTTGGCCGACTGCAGGCGGGCTTCGGCCTCGAGAATGGCGGCCTGCTTGGCACCTTCGGCACGGGTCACGTCGGCTTTACGTTCACGTTCGGCCGCCGCCTGACGTTCCATGGCCAGCTGCATGTTTTCCGATGGTTTGATGTCCTGGATTTCTACCGAGCGCACGGTCACGCCCCAGTCTTCGGTCTGTTCGGACATCGCCTCTCGCAGGCGTGCCTTGATCTGCTCGCGGCTGGACAACGCTTCGTCCAGGTCCATGGCGCCGACGATGGCGCGCAGCGATGTCATGGTCAGGCTGGTGACGGCAAACGAGAAATTCTGCACGCCATAGGAGGCCTTCTGTGGGTCGACCACCTTGGCGAAACACAGTGCATTGGCGACGATCACCGCATTGTCGCGAGTGATGATTTCCTGCTCCTGCACATCGAGGATGATGTCCTTGGTCGGCAGGCGATAGGCGACCACATCCATGTACGGGATGACGATGTTCAGGCCGGGCTTGAGTGTGCTGTGGTAGCGGCCCAGGCGCTCGACGATCCACTCCTCCCCCTGGGGTACGATGCGTACACCCTTGAAAACAGTGATCAGAACGAAAACGGCGAGGGTGCCGACGACGATAAGGCTGGTCATGATGCGAACTTCCTTTTAATGCGGTCAGGCCCGGATGACCCGGGCAGTATTGCCTTCGATGGCGACGAGACGTACACGCTCGCCTGACGGGATGTCGCTGTCAGCGACGCAGATCCATTCCTCATTGCCCAGGATCGGTTTCTGGAACCGCACACGGCCTTTCTGGAATTGCGAAACGCTGCTGATCAGCAGCCCGACTTCGCCGATCACGCTGTCGGCAGTCCAGCGCACATCCGGCTGCTTGCGCCGGAACAGCTTGAACCAGAGTGCCGTGGTGACCGACGAGAACAGCACCCACGACAGTACCTGCATGTCCAGTTGCAGGCTGGGGGCGGCGAGCGAGATGAGCGACACCAGCACGGCACCGATGCCGAACCAGATGATGAAGAACGTGGGCAGGACCAGTTCGAGCAGGATCAGCGCGATGCCGAAGACCAGCCAGATCCACCATTGCATTTCCATATGGTTGACGCTTTCCGGAGGGGAGGGGGGTTGAGTTTAAGACTGACGACAGGCCAACGGCCATATGAATGTATCTGGTCACAGCGCAGCGATGGTCGATAGCCACTGTCGGAATATGGAAAGGGCTACGTCTTTTACCCTGGCGTGGCCAGCCAATCCTCAACCCGCAACCCCGGAACGCGCATGAACTCTCGCAGGTTGTTGGTTACCAAGGTAAGCCCCCGCGCGCGGGCATGCCCGGCAATCAACTGATCGAAAGGACCGATGGGCGTACCGGCCTTTGCCAGTTCTGAGCGAAGCTGCCCGCTGTGTTCTGCTGCATGGCTGTCATAGTCGAGTACTTCAAGACGCGCTACGAAACCCTCCACAATCGAGAGATTTCGTGCAGGAGCGGCCGATTTCTCTGCACCGTAAACCAGCTCCATCAGTGTGACGGTGCTGATTGCCAGCTGACCATGGTGGCGGTTGAACGCTTCACGAACTACCTGGGGTTTGTTCTTGATCGTGAAGATGCAGATATTCGTATCGAGCATGTACTTGAGCATTAAAACCCTTCACGTTCCTGGTCGGCAGGTTGGTCGCGGCTGGCCATGAAGTCCGGGCTCGCATCTTCGCCGTCAAACCAGCTATCCCATGATTCACCAGCGGGAGTGATGATGCGGGTTCGACCCACTGCAACAATGTCCACGCGGGTCACCTCTTCGGGAAATGCGACAGATTTCGGCAAGCGGATGGCCTGGCTACGATTGCTTTTGAAGACAGCACCTTGCTCCATGATGGGCCTCCCTGGAAGCGGCAAACTGTGACTGAAGTTTAAATTCCGCAAGGTATATGTCAATGGGATATACGTTGCCAAAGGCTGCCAGTCATAGATGCAGGGCGCTGAGCAACAGGCAGTACCGGGTGAACTCAGCATCGACCTGTGGGAGTGTGGGGCGCTTCAGAATGAGTACTGGAACCCCCAGCTCCCGCGCCACCTCAAGCTTGGGCTCGGTCGCCACGCTGCCGCTGTTCTTGCTGACCAGCACATCGATATCGCGCCGTGCGAACAGCACCCGCTCATCGTCAAGGTGAAACGGCCCCCGCGCACCGATCACTTCGCAGCGATCATTACCAGGGCAGGCCTGCAACGCCCTGAGGGTCCAGAACTGCTCTGGCGGAATCTCGTCCAGATGCTGCAGCGGCTCGCGCCCCAAGGTGAACAAAGGCCGACGGAACGGCTTGAGTGCATGGATCAGCCCCGCCCAATCCTCCACTTCGCGCCAGTCGTCACCGGGCTGGGCCTGCCATGCCGGGCGCCGCAAGGCCCAGCACGGGATGCCCACGGCCCGTGCGGCGGCGGCGGCATTGTGGCTGATCTGCGCGGCATAGGGGTGGGTGGCGTCTATCAGCAGGGTGATACCCGCCTCGCGCAGGTAGGCGGCCAGGCCTTCGGCCCCGCCGTAGCCGCCGACCCGCACCTGGCAGGCCAGGCCCTGCGGCACCCGGCCGATGCCAGCCAGGCTGTAGACATGCTCCGGGCCAAGCTGACGGGCGATGGCCAGTGCCTCGGTGACACCGCCCAGCAGCAGGATGCGCCGGTTCATTGCACACCTGCCTTGCCGACGATGCCGCCCTGGCGGTCGATGGCGAACACTTCCACCTGCACCTGTGCGGGCACCACGCTGCGGGCGAACGCCAGGGCGTGGGCGCAGACCGCGTCGCCCAGGGCGATGCCGGCGGCGTGTGCCAGGGCCAGGGCTTGCTGGCTGGTGTTGGCGGCCATGATCGCTGCCTGCAGGTCGGCATCGGCGCCGATGTTCGCGGCCCACCCGGCCAGTTGCGGCAGGTCGATGCTCGAGTGGCGGCTGTGCAGGTCCATATGCCCGGCGGCCAGCTTGCTGATCTTGCCAAAGCCACCGCACAGTGACAGGCGTGGCACCGGCACCTTGCGCAGGTGCTTGAGCACCGCGCCGACAAAGTCGCCCATCTCGATCAGGGCAATTTCCGGCAGGCCATACACGCGGCGCATGGTGTCTTCGCTGGCATTGCCGGTGCAGGCGGCGATATGGGTATAGCCATTGGTGTGGGCCACATCGATGCCCTGGTGGATGGAGGCGATGTAGGCTGCGCAGGAGAAGGGCCGCACGATGCCGCTGGTACCGAGAATCGACAGCCCGCCGAGGATGCCCAGGCGCGGGTTCATGGTCTTGAGCGCCAACTGCTCGCCGCCCTGTACGTTGACCGTGACTTCGAAGCCGCCGCGGTAGGCGCAGTCGTCGGCCAGTTGCTGCAGGTGTTCACTGATCATGCGCCGCGGTACCGGGTTGATCGCCGGCTCGCCCACGGCGAGCACCAGCCCGGGGCGGGTGACGGTACCGACACCCACGCCTGCGACAAAGCGTATGCCCGGTTCTTCCTGCAGGCGCACCTGGCTGTAGAGCAACGCGCCATGGGTGACATCGGGGTCGTCGCCGGCATCCTTGAGTGTGCCGGCTTCGGCGCGCGCGCCCTCGCGGCGGCAGAACTCCAGGCGCATCTGCACCACCTTGCCCTTGGGCAGGGTGATGCTCACGGCGTCAGCGCACACTCCGGTGAGCAGCAGGCGCGCTGCCGCCAGGCTGGTGGCAGTGGCGCAGCTGCCAGTGGTCAGGCCGCTGCGCAGTGGCGCAGGTTGTTCGCGGGTTTCTTCACGCATCGTGGGGCTTCACCACGTCGAGCAAAGTGATCGGCAACGCCTGGCGCCACGTGTCGAAGGCGCCCAATGGCTGGGCCTGGGCGACATGGATGCGCGTCAGTTCACCGCCATGCTGTTGGCGAAAGTGCGCCAGTGCCAGTTCGCTTTGCAGTGTCACGGCATTGGCCACCAGGCGCCCCCCGGGGCGCAGCCGCTCCCAGCACAACGGCAGCACGCCTTCGCGGGTGACGCCGCCGCCGATGAAGATCGCATCCGGGCGCTCCAGCCCGGCCAAGGCCTGCGGTGCCGTGCCGCGCACCAGTTGCAGGCCGGGAACGCCAAGGGCATCACGGTTGTACTCGATGAAGCCCTGACGGCCCTCGTCAGCTTCGATTGCCAGTGTTCGGCAGGCGGGGTGGGCGCGCATCCACTCGATGCCGATCGAGCCACAGCCTGCGCCCACGTCCCACAGCAACTCGCCTGGTTGTGGGGCCAGGCGGGCCAGGGTGATGGCCCGTACGTCACGTTTGGTCAGCTGGCCGTCATGACGGAAAGCATCGTCCGGCAGGCCGGCTGCGCGTGACAGCCGCGGAGCGTCGGCAGCAGCCTGGCACTCGATGGCAACCAGGTTCAGCGCGGCGACCTGGGGTTGGGCCCAGTCATCGGCGATGCCCGCCAAGTGGCGTTCGGCAGGGCCGCCGAGGTGCTCGAACACCTGCAGGCGGCTTGGCCCGAAACCGCGCTCGCGCAGCAGGGCGGCGATGGCTGCCGGGCTATCCCCGTCGTTGCTCAGCACCAGCAGGCGCATGCCGCTGTAAAGGTGGGCGTTGAGAGAGGCCAGGGGGCGCGCGACCAGAGATACCACCTGCACATCCTGCAGCGGCCAGCCAAGGCGGGCAGCGGCCAGGGCGCAAGAGGAGGGCATCGACAGTACCTGCAGCTCTTGGGCCGGCACCTGCCGCGCCAGGCTGGCACCGACGCCGTAGAACATCGGGTCACCGCTTGCCAGCACGCACACCTGCTCACCGCGCCGAGCCAGTACCGGGGCGAGCGAGAACGGGCTCGGCCAATGTTCGCGGTCGGCGCTTACGCAGCGCGGCAGCAGGGCCAGCTGACGTGGGCTGCCGATGATCCGCGAAGCGCCGAGCAGGGCGCGTCGGGCCTGCTTGCCCAGGCCGCTGAAGCCGTCTTCGCCGATGCCTACTACTGTCAGCCAGGGTGTCATGTGTTTCTGATCCGCCATTTTTGGGGGCGCATCGCCCCCCTAAGCCGGCAAAGGGGGCGACGCGGTGATGAATTTCTGTTCAATCGCCAGCGATGCTCGACCACCGGCTTTTCATGCCGCCGGACAAAGCAGGCATAATACCGCGCCTTCTACACTCAAGCGCATTTTCAGCGATTGCCGGACGTCCCTTTGAAGCAGGTCCATACCCCACCCGTATCGCCCCGTCCCTCGGCTTGCCCGGGGTTGTGGCGCATCGTCAGTGCCCTTGATGGCGGGATCTGCCGGATCAAACTGCCCGGTGGGCTGCTGCTGGCCGATCAGGCCGATGCCGTGGCAGCGGCTGCCGAGCGTTTCGCCGGTGGCGTGATCGAGGCGACCAACCGCGGCAACCTGCAGGTCCGTGGCATTGGCGACGATCACGCCGGCCTGATCGAAAGCCTGCTGGCAGCAGGCCTGGGCCCACGCAATGCTGCCAGTGACGATGTGCGCAACCTGATGCTCAGCCCCTTGGCCGGGCATGACCCCTTGATGGTGCTGGATGTTCGTCCCCTGGCCGAACACATCCTCGACATGCTGCAAGGCACACCGCGCTTTCACCAGTTATCGGCCAAGTTCGCGGTGCAACTGGACGGCGGCGAAGGCCTGGCGATGCTCGAGCACCCGCACGATCTATGGCTTTCAGCCGTGCGACTCAAGCAACGCACCTGGCTGGCGTTCGGCCTGGCCGGTTGCCCGGCTGACGGCCAGGTGCTGGGTGCGGTGCCGGTGGAACAGGGGCTGGCGCTGGTGCGCGCAGTGCTTGAGCGCTTCCTCGACCTGGCCAGCCCGGACCAGGCGCGCATGCGCCAGTTGCTTGAAAACTGCTCAGTGGAGCGATTCATCGAGGGGCTAGGGCTGGCGATCCGCCGGGATGATGCCGTGCTCGATTGGCGCCGCAAAGCGGGCAACAGCCCATGGCTGGGTGCCGTTGAGCAACTGCAGGGCATGGCCCTGGGCGTTGCCCCACCGCTTGGCAGGCTCAGCGCCGACATGCTGCGCGGTGCGGCGCGAATCGCGCGTGAACACGGTGATGGCAGCCTGCGCCTGAGCCCCTGGCAGAGCTTGATGCTGACCTCTGTGGCTGGCGCGAGCATCGCCCCGGCGCAACGTGAGTTGTCGGCCCTGGGCCTGCTCTGCCACAGCCATGAACCCTTGGCCCGCCTGGTTGCCTGCACCGGCGCCAGCGGCTGCGCCAAGGCGCACGGCGATACCAAGGCCGATGCCCTGGCCCTGGCGGCCCTGTTGCCCGCTGGCGCCCCTGCCAGTGTGCACCTGTCTGGTTGCCCCCGATCCTGCGCCGTGGCCCATGTCGCCCCGGCCACACTGCTGGCCCGCTCGCCGGGCCGCTATGACCTCTATTTGCGTGACGCGCGCCTGCCGGGCTTCGGTGCCCTGCGCGCCGCCAACCTCACCTTGAACGAAGCAGGCGCCATGCTCGACCTGCCGACGGAGCACCTTGATGATTGATTACATCCGCGATGGTCAGGAGATCTATCGCAATTCCTTCCGGATCATCCGTGAGGAGGCCCGGCTCGAGCGGATCCCCGCAGACCTCGAGAAACTCGCCGTACGTGTGATCCATGCCTGTGGCATGGTCGAGGCCATCGACGGCCTGCAGTTCTCCGAAGGTGCCGGCCGCGCCGGGCGCCAGGCCCTGGCCAACGGCGCGCCGATCCTCTGCGATGCGCACATGGTCGCCGAAGGCATCACCCGTGCACGCCTGCCCGCCGACAACAAGGTGATCTGCACCCTGCGCGACCCGAGTGTCCCGGCCCTGGCCAAAGATGCCGGCAATACCCGCTCGGCGGTGGCTCTGGAGCTGTGGCGGCCTTACCTGGAGGGCAGCGTGGTGGTGATCGGCAACGCGCCGACCGCACTGTTCTACTTGCTGGAAATGATCGATGCAGGTGCACCAAAGCCTGCGCTGATCCTCGGTTTCCCGGTTGGCTTCGTCGGTGCGGCGGAGTCCAAGGCCATGCTCGCCGCCGACAGCCGGGGCGTCCCGTTCGTGATCATGCAGGGCCGCCTGGGCGGTAGCGCGATGGCTGCTGCCGCGGTCAATGCCCTCGCCACGGAGGTGGAATGATGGCGCCGCGTGGACGTCTGCTGGGCCTGGGCGTAGGCCCTGGCGACCCTGAGCTGATCACCCTCAAGGCCCTGCGCTTGCTGCGCGAGGCCCCAGTGGTCGCCTACTTCGTGGCCAAGGGTAAGCGTGGCAATGCCTTCGGCATCATCGAGGCGCACCTGCAGCCAGCGCAAACGCTGCTGCCGCTGGTCTATCCGGTGACCACCGAGGCGTTGCCGGCACCGTTGTCGTACGAGCAGGTCATCAGCGATTTTTATGACGAGGCCAGCGTGCAGGTGGCCGAGCACCTCGATGCCGGCCGCGATGTCGCGGTGATCTGCGAGGGCGACCCGTTCTTTTACGGCTCCTACATGTACCTGCATGACCGTCTGGCGCAGCGCTATGACGCGCAAGTGATCCCTGGTGTCTGCTCGATGCTGGGAGGCGCGTCGGTACTGGGAGCACCCCTGGTTTACCGCAACCAGAGCCTGTCGGTGCTGTCGGGCGTGCTGCCGGCCGAAGAACTCAAGCGGCGCCTGGCCGATGCCGATGCGGCAGTGATCATGAAGTTGGGCCGCAACTTCCCCAAGGTGCGCCAGGTGCTGGGCGAACTGGGCCTGGACGGGCGAGCGCTGTACGTCGAGCGGGCGACCATGGCAAATCAGAAAATCGTCGCGCTGGACCAGGTGGACCCACAGTCATCACCGTACTTCTCGCTGATCATCGTGCCGGGTGAAAAATGGCAGGGATGAGCATGCACAAGGCACCGGCAATCATCGTGCTCGGCGCTGGCAGCGTGGCCACCGCGCGGCGCATTCAGCAGCATTATCCACAGGCGACGATCCATGGCCTGAGCGGCCGGGTCGAGCTGGCCGACCAGTACTACGAAGCATTTGGCGACACGCTGCGCGCCCTGTATCTACAAGACACGCCGATCATAGCCCTGTGTGCGGCGGGTATCGTCATCCGTAGCCTGGCCAGCCTGCTCAGCGAGAAAGGTGCGGAGCCGCCGGTGCTGGCGGTGGCCGAGGACGGCAGTGCGGTAGTGCCGCTGCTTGGCGGGCTGAGCGGCGTCAATGTCATGGCCCGCGAGATCGGTGAGGCGCTGGGCGTAGCGGCGGCGATCACCACCAGTGGCGAGCTGCGTTTCGGCACCTGCCTGTTGAACCCACCCGAGGGCTACGCCCTGGCGGATATCGAACAGGGCAAGCGTTTCGTCTCCGATCTGTTGGCGGGCGAGGCGGTACGTATCGAGGGCGATGCGCCTTGGCTGGCTCACGCCCAATTGCCGGCCAGTGAAGCCGCCCAGCGCACCATTCATGTGGGATGCACTGCGCGCCCGGCCAGCCGTGACGAGTTGCTGATCCACCCCCGTTCGGTGGTGGTTGCAGTGGATGCGGGCGGTCCTGATCTGGTTGAACGCGTCGGCGATGCCCTGCGTGAGGCGGGCATCGCCGAGCAGTCACTGGCGTGCCTGCTGGTTGCCGAACAGGCCATGGCCGAACCGTCCTTGCAGGCAGCGGCCAAGGTGCTGGGTGTCGCACTGCGTTTTGCTGCCAAAGAAAGCACTCTTGTCAGCATGGCCGCCGAAGCACTGCCGGATGCGCGCCTGATCGAACAAGGGGGCCTGGTCATTGCGCTGGCATCGGCGCCTGTCAAGGTCAACCAACTGGGCCGCAGGCGTGGTCGCCTGGCCGTCATCGGCCTTGGCCCTGGCGCCGCCGAGCTGATGGTGCCGGCGGTCAAAGCCGAGCTGGTACGCGCCGAGGATATTCTCGGTTACGAAACCTACGTACGCATGGCCGGGCCGTTCCGCGACGACCAGGTGCAGCATTGCACCGACAATCGCGAAGAAATGCAGCGCGCGCGTCATGCTTTCGAGCTCGCCGCACAAGGGCGCTCGGTGGTGGTGGTGTCGTCGGGTGACCCGGGGGTATTCGCCATGGCCGCCGCCGTGCTGGAAGCGTTGCACGGGTCCACTGACCCCGCCTGGCATCGTGTCGATCTGGAAATCCTGCCAGGGGTTTCGGCCTCGCTGGCCACTGCCGCTCAGGCGGGCGCGCCGCTGGGGCATGACTTCTGCGTGATGTCGCTATCGGACAACCTCAAACCGTGGTCGACCATCGAGCATCGGCTGGCCCTGGCGGCCCAGGCCGACCTGGTGCTGGCCTTCTACAACCCGATCTCGCGTTCGCGCCCTTGGCAGCTTGGGCGCGCGCTGGAAATCGTGCGCCAGCACCGGGATGGCAATACACCCGTGGTGCTGGGGCGTGACATCGGCAGGCCGGGGCAGACGCTCAGGGTGGTCACCCTCGCCGAGCTGACGCCAGAGATGGTCGACATGCGCACCATGGTCCTGGTCGGTTCTTCCACTACCTGTACCTTTGCCCGTGCCGACGGTGGGCAGTGGGTCTATACCCCGCGCTGGTACCCTGTTGCGCCCTGAGTGGCAGGGCTAGCCGACCAGGTAGCCCCTGATGCCGGTGAAGATGATCTGCGCCGCCAAGGCGCAGACGAACAGCCCCATCAGGCGGCTGACGATCTGCAGGCCTTGATCGCCGAGAATGCGCTCGATCCCGTGTGACAGATACAGCACCAGGCCCACGGTGAAGCTGGCCAGCGCGATACTGACGATGGCCAGCAACTTGTCGTCCCAGTGCGGCTGGCTGACGCCCATCACCAGCAGGGCGCCGATGGTGCCCGGGCCTACGGTGAGCGGGATGGTCAGCGGTACGATGGTCACGTCTTGCTGCACGTTGTCGGCCTGCACGGCCGGTTTGCCCTGGGCCATGCCCAAGGCAGAGATGAACAGCACGCTGCCGGCGCCGATGCGGAAGGCATCGGCCGTGATGCCGAAAATGCCGAAGATCGCCCGCCCGAACAGGTACAGCAATACGCTGGCGACCAAGGCGGCGAAGGCAACCTTCCAGGCCAGCTGTTTGCGCTCCTTGCTGGAGTGGCCACGGGTCAGGCTGATGAAGCACGACAGCACGAAGAACGGGCTGTAGAGCACCAGCATCTTCAGGTAGACACTGAACAACTCATGAAGCATGAGGGTGAGTCCTTTGTAGGAGCGGCCTTGTGTCGCGAAAGGGCTGCGCAGCAGCCCCAGTTCCGTGTGGTGCTGCTGAAATTCTGGGGCTGCTGCGCAGCCCTTTCGCGACACAAGGCCGCTCCTACAGCGCTTTATCGGTTACGAAGTATGCAGCGGATCGGTCTTGGCTTCCCGCTGGTTCGCCCAATACTGGATCAACTCGCGCAATTGCGACAGCTCCACCGGCTTGGCCATGTGCCCGTCCATGCCGGCCAGCCGTGCGCGCTCTTTGTGTTCGGCCAGGATGTGCGCGGTCAGTGCCACCACCGGGGTGCGCGGGCGCTGGTTGGCGACTTCCCAGGCGCGCAGTTGCTGGGTGGCAGAGAAACCATCCAGTACCGGCATTTCACAATCCATCAGCACCAGGTCATAACGCTGGGCCTTCATGGCCTGCAGGGCTTCCTCACCATTGCTGGCGGTGTCCGGTTCGAGGTTGAGTTTGCCCAGCATGCCGCGGATCACCTTGGTCGAGATGCTGTTGTCCTCGGCGACCAGCACGCGGAAGTCGCCCGGCAGCTCGTGGGTGGGCGGTGTGCCTGGCAAGGGCGTCGGCACGGTCTGTTCGCGGCCGCGCTGGGCCAGCTCCTCGGCCAGAGTGGTCTTGAGGGTGTAGCCGGCCACCGGTTTGGCCAGGATGCGCTTGACCCCGGCATTACGGGCAATGACTTTGCTCGGTGCATTGCTGATACCGGTGAGCATCACCACGAGGATGTCGTGGTTCAGGCTTGGGTCTTCCTTGATCTTGGCCGCCAGCTGCATGCCGGTCATGCCCGGCATGTTCTGGTCGAGCAAGACCGCGTCGAAGTAGTCACGCAGGTGCGCCTTGGTCCGTAGCAGGGCCAAGGCCTCCTTGCCCGAGGGTACGGCACTCACGTTCATGCCCCAGGCGCTGCACTGCTGCACCAGCACCTTGCGGCAGGTGTCGTTGTCGTCCACCACCAGCACCCGGGCGTCGCGCAATGGGCTGTCGAGGTCGGCCAAGGGTTGCTCCAGGCGAGAGGGGTCGAGCGGCAGGGTCAGCCACAGGGTGTTGCCCATGCTGGTGCTGCTCTTGATGCCGAACTCGCCTTGCATCAGGCCGATCAACTGCTTGGCGATGATCAGCCCAAGGTGGCCGCCAAGCTTGTTGCTGGAAAGGAAGTGATGGCTGTGCAGCTCTGCCTGCAGCAGGGCTTCACGTTCGGCCGCAGGCAGTGGCTCGCCGCTGTCCTGCACGGCGATCCGCAGGCGCGGCACCTCGCCGCGCTGGTCCAGTGCAACGACCAGGAGGATTTCGCCCTGGTCGGTATTTTTCAGGGCGTTTTCCAGCAGGCTGGAGAGGGCCTGGCGCAGGCGCGTCGGGTCACCGCTGATGACCCGTGGTACCTGCGGCTGGGTGAAGCTGATCAGCTCGATGTTCTGTTGTTCGGCCTTGGCGCGGAAGATGTTCAGGCAGTCTTCGATCAGGGCATTGAGGTCGAACTGCACATCGTCCAGTTCGATCTGTCGCGACTCGAGTTTGGAAATGTCGAGAATTTCGTTGATCAGTGTGAGCAGTTCGTTGCCGGCGCTGTGGATGGTCTGCACGTAGTCACGTTGTTTGACCGACAGTGGCGTGCCCAGCAGCAGTTCGGTCATGCCCAGCACGCCGTTCATGGGCGTGCGGATTTCATGGCTGATCTTGGCCAGGAACTCGGCCTTGGCATTGATTTCGGCATCGCTGGCCGCCAGTGCGCGGCTGGCGCTGAAGCGCTCTTCGCTCATCCGCCGCAGGCGCTCGCTGACCGCCAGGTTGAGCAGCAGGCCGCTGGCCACCGTCAACCCGAGCAGAATGCACAGCAGCCAGGGCGTCGAGGTGCGGGTCAGGCCAAGCAGGGCCGGCAGCAGCACCAGCCCGCCCAGGTTGAACACCACCATGGCCAGGCTGAACAGGCGTGCCGGCGCATAACCTTTGTACCAGTGGTAGCTGCTGACCAGCAGCATGCTCACACTGCCCAGGGCCAGCAGGGCGTAGGTCATCAGGTTGAGCGGCAGGGTATCCACGAACAGCAGGATCAGGCCGCTGACCCCGGCCACCAGCATTTCGCCCTGCAGCAAGCGATTGAGCTGCGGTGAGTTGCAGCGCGAGAAGAAGTGCTGGGTGAAATACAGCCCCGCGAGGCCCGCCAGTACCAGGGTCAGGTAGGCGGCCGGGGTTTGCGCGCTGTGCCACAGGTGCCACCAGGGGCCGCTGAGGTTGAGCAGGATCAGGCCGCTGAGCAGCATCAGCCCATGGTACAGCGCAAGGATCAGGGTGGTGCTGGAGCGGGTGTACAGAAAGCGGATCAGGTTGTGCAGTATGAGCATGACCAGGCCGCCGAAGAGCATGCCGAACAGCAACGGCTGGCCATGGTTTGAAGCGGCGACTGCCGCAGGCTCCAGGCTGATGGCCGGGCGCAGCTGATGCTCGGAAACCAGGCGCAGGTAGATGTCCACCGCTTTGCGGCTGTTTGGCAGGGGCAATACGTGATCGCTGCCGCGCAGGGTCGTGCTGGCGTTGCCGGCCTGGCGCCCGTGGTGCAGCTGGCGTAGTAGCCTGTCGCCGTCGAGGGCGTAGAGGTCCAGGCGTGAAAGGTCCGGGGCAAAGACCCGCAGCAGTTGCTCCTGGTCACCCGGTTCGAGGCGATAGTGCAGCCACAGGGCCTGTTGCGCCGGTGCGGCATCGAGGTCGCTCAGCGTAGTAGGGCTGAACTGGTTGCGATAGCGATCCGAGCGGACGTCGCTCAATTGCAGGTTGGCTTGTTCGTCGAGCAAAACGGACCAGCCTCCGCCTTGGTCAGCCGAAGCCGGGAGCAGGCAGAGCAGGGTCAGCAAGCTGACGATCAGAGCTGTGGCAATCCGAAGCCGACGCACTACGAGATCCCTTCCTAGCTGATGTGCCGTGTAGTAACTATGCGCGGCGCGCCAAGTCGAAGGCAAGGCCCGCGATGGGGCCCTGTCGACGAGCCGAAGGCCGCATGCGCAAGACGCTGCGGCTATCCGGTAAAGGTTATTGCTGGTGTTCACCGCGCTCGCGGGCGATAGCCCGGTAGCCGATGTCGGTACGGTAGAAGCTACCGTTCCAGGTGACTTCCTTGGCCAGGCGGTAAGCCTGCTGCTGGGCATCGGCAACCGTGCTGCCCATGGCCGTGGCGCAGAGCACGCGGCCACCGTTGGTCACTACCTGGCCGTCCTTGAGCGAAGTACCGGCATGGAACACCTTGCCTTCGATCTTGGCTGCGGCCTCCAGGCCGCTGATCGCGTCGCCCTTGGCGTAGTCGCCCGGGTAACCGCCGGCAGCCAGCACCACACCCAGGCTTGGGCGGGGGTCCCACTGCGCTTCGACCTTGTCCAGCGCCTTGGCGAAAGCGGCTTCGATCAGCAGCACCAGGCTCGACTCCAGGCGCAGCATGACCGGCTGGGTTTCCGGGTCGCCAAAGCGGCAGTTGAACTCGATGACCTTGGGGTTGCCCGCCTTGTCGATCATCAGGCCGGCATACAGGAAGCCGGTGTACACGTTGCCTTCTTCGGCCATGCCGCGCACGGTCGGCCAGATCACCTGGTCCATCACGCGCTGGTGTACATCGGCGGTAACGACCGGGGCAGGGGAGTAGGCACCCATACCGCCCGTGTTCGGGCCGGTGTCCTGGTCACCGACGCGCTTGTGGTCCTGGCTGGTGGCCATTGGCAGCACGTTGTGGCCGTCGACCATCACGATGAAGCTGGCTTCCTCGCCGTCGAGGAACTCTTCGATCACCACGCGCGAACCGGCGTCGCCAAAGGCGTTGCCCGCGAGCATGTCACGCACGGCGGCTTCGGCTTCTTCCAGGGTCATGGCGACGATCACGCCTTTGCCTGCGGCCAGGCCGTCGGCCTTGATCACGATCGGCGCGCCTTTTTCCTGCAGGTAGGCCAGGGCCGGCTCGATCTCGGTGAAGTTCTGGTAGTCGGCGGTCGGGATCTTGTGGCGAGCCAGGAAGTCCTTGGTGAAGGCCTTGGAACCTTCCAGCTGGGCCGCGCCCTTGGTCGGGCCGAAGCAGTCCAGGCCGCGGCTGCGGAACAGGTCGACCACACCGATGACCAGCGGCGCCTCGGGGCCCACGATGGTCAGGTCGACGTTCTTCTCGGCGAAGTCTGCCAGTTGCTCAAGGGCGGTGACGTCGATGGCAACGTTCTCGCACTTGGCTTCAATGGCGGTACCGGCGTTGCCGGGGGCGACGAATACTTTCTCGACGCGTGGGTCCTGGGCGACTTTCCAGGCCAGGGCGTGCTCACGGCCGCCGCTGCCGATGATCAAAACTTTCATTACAGGCTCCTTCGGAGAAGCTGCAAGCTGCAAGCGTCAAGCAAAAGCGGTTCGCGCTGATCCTTTCAAATGCTCACAACTCAGGGATTCAAGGGGCTGTGGCTGCAAGCAGGAGCGACTGGGCCTGCTCTTGCTTGCAGCTTGCAGCTTAAAGCTTGCCGCTGCTATCAGTGGCGGAAGTGGCGCATACCGGTGAACACCATCGCGATGCCAGCTTCGTCGGCAGCGGCGATGACTTCAGCATCGCGCATCGAACCACCTGGCTGGATCACGGCGCTGATACCCACTTTAGCTGCATTGTCGATGCCATCACGGAACGGGAAGAACGCGTCCGACGCCATGACCGCACCTTGCACCTGCAGGCCGGCATGCTCTGCCTTGATGGCCGCGATGCGCGCGGAGTTGACGCGGCTCATCTGGCCGGCGCCCACGCCGATGGTCTGGCGCTGCTTGGCGTAGACGATGGCGTTGGACTTGACGAACTTGGCCACTTTCCAGGCGAACACCAGGTCGTGGATTTCCTGCTCGGTCGGTGCACGCTTGGTGACGATCTTCAGGTCATCTGCGGTGATCATGCCGTTGTCGCGGCTCTGCACCAGCAGGCCACCGTTGACGCGCTTGAAGTCCCAACCAGCGGCGCGTTCGGCTGGCCACTCGCCGCACTCCAGCAGACGTACGTTTTGCTTGGCAGCCACCACGTCGCGGGCAGCCTGGGAGATTTTCGGGGCGATGATCACTTCGACGAACTGGCGCTCGACGATGGCCTGGGCGGTTTCGCCATCCAGTTCGCGGTTGAAGGCGATGATCCCGCCGAAGGCCGATTCGGTGTCGGTAGCGTAGGCCAGGTCGTAGGCCTTGCGGATACCGCCCTCGTCTTCAGGCACCACGGCGACGCCGCATGGGTTGGCGTGCTTGACGATGACGCAGGCCGGCTTGACGAAGCTCTTCACGCACTCGAGCGCGGCGTCGGTGTCGGCCACGTTGTTGAACGACAGCTCCTTGCCCTGCAGCTGGATGGCGGTAGAAACGCTGGCTTCGCCTTTGTTGGCTTCAACGTAGAACGCCGCGCTCTGGTGCGGGTTCTCGCCGTAGCGCATTTCCTGAGCCTTGACGAACTGGCTGTTGAAGGTGCGCGGGAACTCGCTGCGCGCTTCGGTGGACAGCGTGTCCTTGGCCTGGTCGATGGTGCCCATGTAGTTGGCGATCATGCCGTCGTAAGCGGCAGTGTGCTCGAAGGCCTTGAGCATCAGGTCGAAACGCTGGGCGTAGGTCAGGCCGCCGGCCTTGAGGCCCTCGAGGACGCTGGCGTAGTCGCCGGCGTTGACCACGATAGCGACGTCCTTGTGGTTCTTGGCAGCCGAACGGACCATGGTCGGGCCACCGATGTCGATGTTCTCGATGGCGGTCGGCAGGTCACAGCCAGGTTTTGCGATGGTGGCTTCGAATGGGTACAGGTTGACGGCGACCAGATCGATCGGCTTGATGCCGTGCTCGTTCATGATGGCGTCGTCGACACCGCGACGGCCGAGGATGCCGCCGTGAATCTTCGGGTGCAGGGTCTTGACCCGGCCGTCCATCATTTCGGCGAAGCCGGTGTAGTCGGCCACTTCCACCGCGTTCACGCCGTTGTCCTTGAGCAGCTTGTAGGTGCCGCCGGTGGACAGGATCTCGACACCGAGCTGCTGCAGCTCACGAGCGAATTCGAGGATACCGGTCTTGTCGGAGACGCTGATCAGGGCGCGGCGGACTGGCAGGCGGGTAGTCTGGTCGGTCATTTCGGATTCCAATAACGCGGTGGAGTCAGCAAAAAAGGCGCCTCTGTTCAGGGAGCCGCCTTTTCTGATTGGGATTCTGGCTTACAACAAGTCGTACTGCTTGAGTTTCTTGCGCAGGGTGCCTCGGTTGAGCCCGAGCATCTCGCTGGCCTTGGTCTGGTTGCCCTTGACGTAATTCATCACGCTTTCGAGCAGGGGCGCCTCGACTTCGGAGAGCACCAGGTTGTACACGTCAGTGACGGTAGCGCCTTCCAGGTGTGCGAAGTAGTTGTGCAGCGCCTTCTCGACGCTGTCACGAAGGGTCTGGCCCTCTTCGCTCGGCGTGTTGAGGTGCTGTTTGAGGTTGGCGTTGTCGCTCACGGGCGTTGTTCCACTCACTAATGTCTCGGTCATCATCGTCATGCGGCCACCCCTTGTCCGTCCTCTGTCTCAAGGCTCTGTCGACGTTCGCTGAAATACGCTCGAACGTTGGCGCACTGCGCTTGTGTGTCTTCCAAAGCGTTGAACCGGGAGCGAAACTCCTTGCCGCCGGGTCGTGTTGCCAGGTACCAGCCAACGTGCTTGCGGGCGATACGTACGCCCATCACATCGCCATAGAAGGCGTGCAGCGCGGCAAGGTGCTCCAGCAGGATACGTTCCACTTCGTCCAGCTGCGGGGCCGGCAAATACTGGCCAGTCCCCAGGTAATGCTCGATCTCGCGAAAGATCCAGGGCCGCCCCTGGGCGGCCCTGCCAATCAGCAGACCGTCGACGCCGGTGGCGTCCAGCACCGCCCGGGCCTTTTCTGGCGAAGTGATATCGCCGTTGGCAAAAACCGGGATGGACACCGCCTGCTTGATGGCAGCGATGGTGTCGTATTCGGCTTCGCCGGTGTACAGGTCGGCGCGTGTGCGGCCATGCACCGCCAGCGCCTGGATGCCAGCCTGCTCGGCGATCCTCGCCACGTTCAGGCCGTTCTTGTTCGCCCGGTCCCAACCGGTGCGGATCTTCAGGGTCACCGGGACGTCCACCGCGCCGACGACGGCGTGGAGAATCTCGCTGACCAAAGCTTCATCTCTCAATAAAGCAGAGCCTGCAGCTTTGTTGCAGACTTTTTTCGCCGGGCAACCCATGTTGATGTCGATGATCTGGGCGCCAGCTTCGACGTTGGCCCTGGCCGCCGCCGCCATCATCTGCGCATCGCCACCGGCGATCTGTACCGAGCGCGGCTCGGGATCGCCTTCGTGAATGCGGCGCAGGCTCGACTTGCGGCTGTTCCACAGGCTCATGTCGCTGCTGACCATCTCCGACACCACCATGCCCGCGCCCAGGCGCTTGCAAAGTGTACGGAAAGGCTGGTCCGTGACCCCGGCCATGGGCGCGAGGATCAGGTTGTTGCGTAGTGTGTATGGGCCGATGCGTACCGCCGACATAGGTGTTCCCTGTTGTGGGGCCGAATCATTGGAGTCGAAAAAGGGTTGGCATAATACCCGCTCTCGGTGACCGGATAAAGATGGATTTGGATAAATTCTGAACAGTTGTAGGCTTATGCCTTTGAGCTTCAAGCTTCAAGCTTCACGCTTCACGCGGCAAGAAGAAGCCAGACCGGTTGTCGGCTCGCTTCTCTTGCAGCTTGCCGCTCGGCGTTTATTCGGGCGAGCGGAAGCTTAGGCTGTAGTTCACTGCTTTCGGGCCAGGGTCGAGGATGTCCAGGGCAATGTGGATCGGCGTCTGGCTGGGCATTTCGCCCCGGCCGGCCAATTCACCCGAGAGATACTCGCTCGGCTTGAAGCGCCGGCTGGCGATCAATTGGCCATTGAGGTCGGCAAAACGCAGTTCCAGCAGCGGGAACGGCTGGGCGAAGGGCGCGCGGTTGTAGATGATCGCATCGACGATCAGCGCGCCCTTGAAGTCAGGGTGGCTGCGCACCACCAGGTTGCTGCTCTTGATTCGGCCGATGTCGACACGGGTGGGCACCTCGCAGCCAAGCATCGGGCACAGTTGCTGGAAGAGCGGGCGGTACTGATCCTGGCGTGCCATTTCGTCGAAATGGAACCACACGTACTGGAATGCCAGCAGGCCGGCGGCCAGCAGGGTGAGCAAGCCCCAGAGCACGCGTTTGCCCCAGTGGGGGCGCGGCTTCTCCCAGCCCAGTTGCAAAGGGTCGTCGACCACGTCGATGAGCGGCTCCTTGCGTGACGGGCGCTGGGGCCTGGCAGCGAAGCCAGGTTCAAGGCGCTCGCCAGTCAGCGCCGGGGCAGGGGTGTCATCGTGCGCCGCCAGATGCAGATCCGTATCGTCATCATCGCGGGCGCTCAGGCCTTTTTCGTGAACGGGTTCGTCATCTGGCGACAGCCGCTCGGATAAGTCGTGCGCGTTATCGCGCTCGGCAGCCCGATGCGTGGCAGGTTCATCATCGAAGTCCAGGTCCAGGTTGCCGTCCAGTGTGGGCTCGGTGCGATCGCCTGGGGCGGGCTCCAGGTCCAGTGGCTCCTGCTCCAGCAGTACCGGGGCGGGATCGACGGTTTCCAGCGGCTCATGGTGATCGTCGGTTGCATTACCGAACAGTGCGTCGCCATGGGGCTCGGCGGCGGGCTCGTCACGCCGCGCCTGCAGTGCATCGGCAGGGGCGGCAGGGCGCGGCTCGTCTGGCTTGCCACGGCGTTCGAGGCGGGCCAGTTCCTGGTCCAGGTCGAGTTCGTCGAGGGCTTGCGCTGTGGCTGCCCAGTCTTGCGGCTCGGCGGCTGAGCGCTCGCTGACCGGGAGCTCGGGCGCGGTGACGGGCGCGACCACCGGTATCGGCGGCACTGCCGGGGCGGCGCTGGCGCGGTTCTGCTCCAGCAGTTGCTTCGCCGCGTTGAACACCTGCAGGCAATGGCCGCAGCGCACTACGCCGCGCGCCACGCTCAACTGGTGATGGGTGACGCGAAAGCTGGTCTGGCAATGCGGGCACTGGGTGACGAAACTGTCGGTCATGCGGCGATCCGGGAGCTGTGCAGAGAAGTATTTTAGGCCCGCTTAGCGGCGGCGACCACTGATGCGCACCCAGCCGTCGCGCACGACGATCGGGTCCAGCTCGAAGTCGGCGGCGTAGGCCGCGGCGACCTCCTCACCCTGTTCGGCAAGGATGCCAGACAACGCGAGCAGGCCACCTGGGCGTACCAGGCCGGACAGCTGCGGCGCCAGCGAGACCAAAGGGCCAGCCAGGATATTGGCGACCAGCACGTCGGCCTGCATGGCCGGCATATGCTCGGGCAGGTACAGCGCCAGCTTCTCGTCGGCGACGCCATTGCGCTGGGCGTTGTCACGCGAGGCTTCGATGGCCTGCACGTCGATGTCGGTACCGACCGCTTCGCGTGCGCCCAACAACAATGCAGCGATGGCCAGAATGCCCGAGCCGCAGCCGAAGTCCAGCACCTGGGTGCCTTCGAGCTGTTGGCCGTCGAGCCATTCCAGGCACAGGGCGGTGGTCGGGTGGGTGCCGGTGCCGAAGGCCAGGCCAGGGTCAAGCAGCAGGTTGACTGCGTCCTTTTCCGGCGCTTCGTGCCAGCTTGGCACGATCCACAGGCGGCGGCCGAAGCGCATTGGCTGGAAATTGTCCATCCAGCTGCGTTCCCAATCCTGATCTTCGATCACTTCGGCCTGGTGTTCCGGCAGCTGCGCACCGGTCAGCAGGCGCAGGTGAGCGAATACCTGCTCAGGGTCGGCGTCCGCCTCGAACAGTGCCAGCAGGTGCGTGTGCGACCACAGCGGCGTGGTGTTGAGGTCGGGTTCGAAGATGGGCTGGTCTTCGGCGTCCATGAACGTGACCGATACGGCGCCGACTTCGAGCAGGGCGTCTTCGTAGGTTTCGGCTTGTTCCGGGCTGATGGCCAGGCGTACTTGCAGCCAAGGCATGGCGGGCACCTTTGGTAAATCGAGAGGGGCAGCCCGAGGCTGCGCGAAGGCTGGCAGTTTACGCGAGTGCGGTGTGTTTGTGGATGACTTGAGGGGCTGCCTTGCAGGCCAATCGCCGGCGAGCCGGGTCCCACGGGCCCTTCACTGTTTTTCAGTGCACTGATCTGACTGTAGGCGCAGGTTTGCCAGCGATCGGGCCGGTAACCGTGGTAGCGCATAACCGATGGCCTGAGAACAACCCCACAAAAAAACCCGGCACAAGGCCGGGTTTTTTGCTGCATCACGCTAACGCGATCACTCCTGGTTGGCCAGTTTGTGCTCGAGGTAGTGGATGTTCACGCCGCCTTTGCAGAAACCTTCATCACGCACCAGGTCGCGGTGCAGCGGGATGTTGGTCTTGATGCCGTCGACGACGATCTCGTCCAGGGCATTGCGCATGCGCGCCATGGCTTCGTCGCGGTCTTTGCCGTAGGTGATCAGCTTGCCGATCAGCGAGTCGTAGTTCGGCGGAACCGAATAACCGCTGTACAGGTGCGAATCGACGCGAACGCCGTTGCCACCCGGGGCGTGGAAGTGCTTGACCTTGCCTGGGCTCGGAATGAACTTCTTCGGGTCTTCGGCGTTGATCCGGCACTCCAGCGAGTGGCCGCGGATCACCACGTCTTCCTGACGGATCGACAGCTTGTTGCCAGCGGCGATGCTGAGCATCTCCTTGACGATGTCGATACCGGTGACCATCTCCGAGACCGGGTGCTCAACCTGCACACGGGTGTTCATTTCGATGAAGTAGAAACGGCCGTTTTCGTACAGGAACTCGAAAGTACCGGCGCCACGGTAGCCGATCTCGACGCACGCATCGACGCAACGCTTGAAGACTTCCTGGCGGGCCTTCTCGTCGATGCCCGGGGCAGGCGCTTCTTCAAGTACCTTCTGGTGACGACGCTGCAGCGAGCAGTCGCGGTCGCCCAGGTGGATGGCGTTGCCTTGGCCGTCGGACAGCACCTGAACTTCCACGTGGCGTGGGTTGGTCAGGAACTTCTCCAGGTAGACCATCGGGTTGCCGAAGGCTGCACCGGCTTCGGTACGGGTGAGCTTGGCCGAGGCGATCAGGTCCTCTTCCTTGTGCACCACGCGCATACCGCGACCACCACCACCACCGGCGGCCTTGATGATCACCGGGTAGCCGACATCACGCGCGATCGCCAGGGCGACCTCTTCGTCTTCCGGCAGCGGGCCATCGGAACCCGGTACGGTCGGTACGCCGGTCTTGATCATCGCGTCCTTGGCCGAAACCTTGTCGCCCATCAGGCGAATGGTGTCGGCGCGCGGGCCGATGAAGGCGAAACCGGACTTCTCCACCTGCTCGGCGAAGTCGGCGTTTTCCGCGAGGAAGCCGTAACCCGGGTGGATGGCGGTAGCGCCTGTCACTTCAGCGGCGGCGATGATCGCCGGGATGTGCAGGTACGAATCTTTGGACGAAGCAGGACCAATGCAGACCGACTCGTCTGCCAGGCCCAGGTGCATCAGTTCGCGGTCGGCCGTGGAGTGCACGGCGACGGTCTTGATGCCCAGTTCTTTGCAGGCACGCAGGATCCGCAGGGCAATTTCCCCGCGGTTGGCGATCAGGACTTTTTCCAGCTTCCCAGACATCGTTGGCTCTCCGCGAATCAAACGATGGTGAACAGCGGCTGGTCGAACTCAACCGGCTGACCGTCTTCCACCAGGATGGCGTCGATAACGCCGCCGACATCGGCTTCGATGTGGTTCATCATCTTCATCGCTTCGACGATGCACAGGGTGTCGCCTTTCTTCACGCTCTGGCCAACTTCAGCGAAGTTCGGCGAGGTCGGCGAAGGCTTGCGGTAGAAGGTACCGACCATTGGCGAACGGATCACGGTGCCTTTGAGGGCCGGGGCAGCGGCGGCAGCTTCGGCAACCGGGGCAGCAGCGGCCGGAGCAGCTACAGGCGCGGCAGCCATTGGCGCAGGTGCGTAGAACTGTTGAGCGGCTGGGGTCTTGCTGTGACGGCTGATACGGACCGACTCTTCGCCTTCCTTGATCTCCAGTTCGTCGATGCCAGACTCTTCCAGCAGCTCGATCAGTTTCTTGACTTTACGGATATCCATTAATCATCAACTCCCAAATGTTCGGTCAGGGGGCATTAAGTTAAAAACGTATCTGAAACGTTTTTCTCGAACCCCGGCCCACTCAGGCCAGGGCTTCTATCATCAGGGCTGTGCGTTGGCAGCCAGTTGTTCCAGTGCGGCCTCCAGGGCCAGGCGATACCCGCTGGCGCCCAGGCCGCAGATCACCCCTACGGCTACATCGGAGAAGTAGGAGTGGTGACGGAACGGTTCGCGTTTGTGCACGTTGGACAGGTGCACTTCGATGAATGGGATGCTCACCGAAAGCAATGCGTCACGTAATGCGACGCTTGTGTGGGTGAAAGCAGCCGGATTGATCAGGATGAAGTCCACACCCTCGTTGCGTGCGGCGTGAATACGGTCGATCAGCTCGTACTCGGCATTGCTCTGCAGGTACTGCAGGTGATGGCCTGCGGCGCGGGCGCGCTGTTCCAGGCCCTGGTTGATCTGGGCCAGGGTCACGGCGCCGTAGTGGCCCGGTTCGCGGAGCCCGAGCATGTTCAGGTTGGGGCCGTGAAGCACCAGTAGCGTTGCCATCTGCAGATTCCTTGGATTTGTAGGGCAATTCGACACAGCGCGGCGAGTGTGCCGTAAAGCGACGGCAAGTGTCCAGTTCCCGGCAATAGCCAGCACGATGTCCGAGGTTCGCGCGAAGTATGTGACCAAATATTAAAATCTGGTCACTCGTTCGCAGAAATATGCAGGCACGCGGGAAGTTATAGACCGAGTTTGCCGCGCACGCGCGCCAGAACACCCGCAAATTCGGCGGCGTTTATCTCGCCAATGACCCGATCGGTGGTCATTTCGCTGCCGTTCGCGGCAAAGAACAGCAGTGCAGGCGGGCCGAACAGCTGGTAGCGGTCGAGCAGGGTACGTTGCTCGGCGTTGCTTTCGGTGATGTCGAAACGCAGCAACTTGAATGCGCCCAGTTGCGGTTGGTCCTGCGCTGCGTTGAGTACTTCATGCTCGATGACTTTGCAGCTGATGCACCAGTCGGCGTACCAGTCGAGCAAGACCGGCTGCCCCGCAGCTTTCGCCTCGGCCAGGGCTGCGTCAAGTGCAGCCGGCGTAGTGACGGTTTGCCAAGCATCCACCGAAGCTGACGGGCCACTGCCGACGGTTGTCGGTGCTGGCGCAGGCAATGGGCGCAGCGGGTCTCCCTGGCCATTGAGGGCGCCGTACCAGCAGGCCAGGCCGTAGACCAGCAGGGCCAGGCCCAGCAGTTGCGCCAGGCGTTGGCGTGGCGCCTTGACCACGAACTCCAGCGCACCGAGGAAAACGGCTACGCCCACGCTCAGGAAACCGACCAGCAACAAGGTTGCCGGCCCCGGCAGCACGCGGCTGAGCAGGCCGATGGCGAGGCCCAGCAGCAACACACCAATAGCGTTTTTCACGGTGTTCAGCCAAGGCCCGCTCTTTGGCAGCCAGGCCGCGCCCCCAGTAGCTACCAGCAACAATGGCGCGCCCATGCCCAGGCCGAGGGCAAACAACTTGAGTGCGCCACCCAGGGCGTCACCGCTGGCACTGATATACAGCAAGGCGCCGGCCAATGGTGCCGAGACGCACGGCGAAACCAGCAGGCTGGACAGCACGCCCAGCACTGCTGCACCCAGCAGCGAGCCGCCCTTGGTGCGGTGGGCGAGCGTGTCCAGACGATTGTTCAAGGCCTGTGGCAGTTTGAGTTCGAACAGGCCGAACATGGCCAGTGCGAACAGCACGAAGAACAGCGCGAAAGGCACCAGTACCCAAGCCGATTGCAGCCGCGCCTGCAGGTTCAGGCCTGCACCGAACAGGCCCATCAGCGCCCCCAGCAGGGCGAAACTGGCGGCCATGGCCAGCACATAGGCCAGCGAAAGGGCCAGGCCGCGCAGGCCGGCGACCTGGCCGCGCAGGACCACGCCAGAGAGGATCGGCAGCATTGGCAGCACGCAGGGCGTGAAGGTCAGGCCGACCCCGGCGAGGAAGAACAGCAGCAATGATTTCCAGCTCCAGCCTTGCTCGCTGGCCGTCGCGGGGGCGTCGGCCGTGCTCCCCCCTGCGCCGTCGATGCTCAGGCGTGCCGTCTCTGGTGGGTAGCACAGGCCCTTGTCGGCACAGCCCTGGTAGCCGACCAGCAGGGTGAATGCGCGGGCGTCGGTGCGCGGCAGTTCGATGTCGAGCACCCCGTGGTAGACCTCGACGTCGCCGAAGAACTCATCGTGCTTGGCCTCGCCCTTGGGAATGTTCGGCGAACCCAGGGTGATGTCTGCCGGTTCGCTGCGGAACTGGAAGCGATGGCGGTAGAGGTAATAGCCGTCGGTGGCGACGAAGCGCAGTTTGATGGTGTGCGCATCGGCCTGGACCAGGCTGAGCTTGAAGGCTTCATGTACGGGCAAAAAGTCTGCGCTGTTGCTCAGCGAGGCGGCGCCGAGGGTGGCGCTGGGGCGGTTGTCGAGCAGGCCCGTGGCGAAGGCAGGGCTGGCCAGCAGCAGGAACAGCAGGAAAAACAGGCGGCGCATGGCGGACTCGCGAGGTGGAACGTGCCCGGCATGATAGCGGAGTTGGCCTTGGTTGGGGGTGTGGGGCCGGTGCAGGCAAAAAATCAAAGCCTGAAGGCCCGCACCGCACGGTTCAGCTCGCCGCCAAGGGTCAGCAATTGCTCGCCCTGCTCGCGCCCTTCACCGATGCGCTGCAGGTTGTCTTCACCCAGCTCATGAATCCGCTCGCTGTGCCCTCGAATCTCGCTCACCGCATCACTCTGCTGCGCCGTGACGTCGGCAATGCGCACTGCAGTATCGGCGATGGTGCGGATCGCGTTGACGATCTCGTCCAGCGCGCCGTCGGCAGCCTGAGCCTGGTCAGCTGTGGCTTGCGCATGTTCCAGTTGCGCCCGCATACCTGTCACCGACTCCCGTGCCGCCTGTTGCAGCCGGTCGATCAAGGCCTGGATCTCGCCAGTGGCGCCTGTGGTGCGTTGTGCCAGCGAGCGTACTTCGTCTGCAACCACGGCAAAGCCGCGGCCCATTTCGCCCGCGCGGGCGGCTTCGATGGCGGCGTTCAATGCCAGCAGGTTGGTCTGCTCGGCGATCGATCTGATCACGGTGAGCACACCGCCGATGGTGGCCGACTCCTCGGCCAGCTGTTCGATCATGCGGGCATTGCCCTGCACCTCATCGACCAGCGTGCGCAGCCCGCCAAGGCTCTGGCCGATCACCGTCTGGCCTTGCTCCACGGCGCGGCCGGCATCGCGGCTGGCATCGGCCGCGGAGCTGGCATCACCAGCCACCTGCAAAATGGTGGCTTCCAGTTCGCCCAGCGCATCGCGGATCTGCCCGGTGTCACCGGCCTGGCGCTCTGCGCCGTCATGCAGGGCGGCGCTCATGCCGGCCAGTGCGTGGCTGCTGCCGGCCACCTGCTCGGCGTTGTGGCGGATGGTGCCGACCAGCTCCACCAGGTACTGGCGCAGGCGGTTGAGCGATTCCTGGATGTCGTGCAGCTCGCGGTTTGTCTTGCCCAGGGCGATGGGGGCGGCGAAATCGCCTTCGGCCCATCGCGACAGGGCCGGGGCCAGGCCGGTCAGGGTGCGCGTCAGCCGCCGCTGCAATGTGTCGATGAGCAGGGCGATCAGCAGGATCAGGCCGATCATCAGGCCCTGGATAAGGCGCACTTCGCTGGCGATACGGGCGTGCTGGCCGCGCACTTCAGGCTCAAGGCTGGCAATGGCTTTTTGCACGGCGTCGAGCCGTTCATTGGTGCTGGCGGCCAGGGCTGCGCGCCGCTCGATCTGTTCGCGGGTGCGTTGCAGTTCGCCAGGGTAGCGGTTGAGCAGGCTCTGCAGTTCGCGCTTGAGGCCAACGGCAACGTCTTCCTGTTGCCCGGCGGCCTGCGTTTCCAGGCCCATCATGGCGGCGAAATCATCAGCGTTGGATTCGGCGGCGCGGGTCACGCCCAGCAACGGCAGGTTGTCGATGACCTGAGCCTGGGCGCGGATCAGTTGCAGCTCGCGTTCCACCTCGTCGGCCAGCTCGGCGCGGCCGCTGCTGACCAGTTTGTCACGGGCCAGCGACAGGCGGCCCAGGTGTACGCTGGCGTCGAGCAGCGGCAGCAGGTAAAGGCTCGCCTCGCTGCTGGCGCTGTCGCGGGCATAGCCGGCCAGTTGTTCGAAATTGGCGCCTAGTTCACGTTCGGCCTGCAACAGCAGGGCTTGAGGGTCGCCGGCCAGTTTGCCGGCCGCGAGCAGCTCGTTGGCGGTGAAGGCTTGCAGGGTATCAAGGCTTGGGCGCAATTGGCCGGCCAGCTCTTCAGGCCAGTCGGCCAGTGCCTGCCCAAGCTGTTGGTTGGCCTCCAGCGCCGCCGCATGGCGCAGGGCGTCGCCGCTGCCCAGATAAGCCTGGATGTTGCGCGCGGCCTGGTTCTGGAACTGCTGCGACAGGCCCAGATAGTGTTCCATCAATTGATAGGGGCGCTCCAGGGCGCGCTGCGACCACCAAAGGGTCGCGCCCAGAGCGATACACACGGTCACCAGCAACAGGGTGTTGAAATTGGTCAGCCACTTCAGGCGCATAGCCGCGAACTTCCTGCGGGGGTGGAGGGGTAGGTGCCTGAAGTTATTGCTATTTTGTGACGGGGTGATGACGATGGTGGCTTAACGCTATCTAATGGGTGCGGGCCGGCCGGCTAAGGCTCGACCCGCACCACACAGTTGCGCCCCGCATGCTTGGCCCGATACAGCGCCTCGTCAGCGGTGCTGGCCATGCTCAATGCATCGAGCTCATCGTCCAGCTGCACCACCCCGGCACTGAACGTGCACCGCAGGTCGCAAGGCTGTGCCGGGTAGAGGATTTCGGCGAAGCGCCGGCGAATCTCGTCGAGCACCTTGTGCGCGGCATCCAGTGCGGTGTTGGGCATGACGATGGCGAACTCCTCGCCGCCATAGCGGCCGATGAAGTCGGTCTTGCGCAGCCGTTGCTTGAGAAAAAGCGCCAGGCTTTTGATAACCCGATCACCCATGGGGTGGCCATGGCGGTCGTTGATCTTCTTGAAGTGGTCGATGTCTAGCATGGCAAAGCTGAGCGGCTGGCCCTCGCGACGGGCGCGAAAGCTGCAATCTTCCAGCAATTGCAGGATGTGCGTGTGGTTGTACAGGCCGGTAAGGCTGTCGCGGACCATGCGCGACTTGAGGTGGCGCGCTCGGGCAGCACGGTTGCGCACAGTGGTGATCAGGTGGCGCGAGCGGATCGGTTTGGTCAGAAAGTCGTCGCCGCCCTCGCTCATGGCGTCGAGCTGTTTGTCCAGGTCGTCCTCGGCGGACAGGTAGATGATGGGTACGCTGACGTAGCGGTCGTTGTGGCGGATCACTTTGGCCAGTTCCGGGCCCGAGCAGGCTGGCATGTACAGGTCGAGAATGATCAGGTCGGGCTGGAACTCGGCCAACTCGGCCATGGCGCGGATCGGGTCGGTCAGGCTGCGGGTGATCATGCCGGCGCTGCCCAGCACGCGTTCGGTGTGCAGTGCCTGGGTGCGCGAGTCGTCGATGATCAGCACGCGCAGCGGTTCAAGAGGCGCGGTGCTGGTCATGATCTCGAGCTTCTCAAGCAGGCTGGAGGCTTCCAGTGTGCCGGTGAGAAATGCTTGACCACCTGCGCGTACTGCGGCCAGGCGCGTTGGCGTGTCGGCTTCGTGCAGGCTGAAGAACAGCAGCGGGATCGGCTGCTCCAGACCCGACTGCGCCTGTGCCGCCAGTTGCATGCCGCAACCTGGCCCGCTGAAGTCGACATCCATCACGATGGCGGAGGGTGCCTGCTCGGCCACTGACGCCAGCAACGCGTCGACGCTGAACAGCGCTTGCACGCTCAGGCCGAAGAACTCCAGTTGCTGGGCCAGACGCTCGGCGCGCTCATGGTCGCGCAGCAGCAGATACACCGGCCTGCGAGCAGGTGGCAACGTCAGCTGATCAAGTTGGTCGCCCTGGCGCAAACGAGTGCGCGACAGGCGTTGCAACAGGTGATCGAGCTCCTGCTTGAGGCGCTCTTGGCTCGGCTCCGCGGCTTGGGTCATGTCCTGACTACTTATTAGTGGGATATGCAGGTGCGATGATGGCTCTATGCTAGCAGCTCTTTCCAAGCATGCGAGTGCGCGGGATCAACAAAGCGTTGATGACGAATATTCAGTTGCTGACCGATTGGTCGCTTATGCGTACGGTGGTGTCTGCTTTATAGTGCAGCAACGTGGGCTTGCCGTGGCACCCTGGCACTGGCCTGTGGTCAAAAGCCCTGAACCGTCGTGACTGATAAGGACAAAGCCATGCTGGACTGGAAAAACCGCGAGGCCAAGGCCGAGCCCCGTGAGCGTGTCGATGGCCGCGGTGCTGCCGCCCGTAGCTATGTGGGTGGCCTCTGGAGCCGAGCCCTGGGGACCCTGATCGGGTTGTACCTGCTGGTCTGCATCGGGCTGGGCTGGTACTGGAGCCAGGAACCGGAGCTGTTCCCGGTGCAGCAGAATGCCCAGGCAGCAGCCGAGCGCAACGGCCAGCAGATGGTGATTGGTTACACCACCATCGAAACGCTCAAGACTGTGGCCGAAACCCTGCTGAACAAGCCGGGCGGCTACATTTCCAACGATCGCTTCCCGCCGGGGCTGTGGATGGACAACATGCCGAGCTGGGAATACGGCGTGCTGGTCCAGGTGCGTGACCTGTCCCGCGCTTTGCGCAAAGACTTCGCCCGCTCGCAGTCGCAGTCCACCGAGGACGCCGACCTTGCCAAGGCCGAGCCGCGCTTCAACTTCGACAACAAGAGCTGGATCCTGCCATCGAGCGAATCGGAGTTCGAGGAGGGCATCAAATCGCTTGCCCGCTACCAGACCCGCCTGGCGGCTGGCGACAAGGGTGCGATCTTCTATACCCGTGCCGACAACCTGAACAACTGGCTGGGCGATGTCGCCACGCGCCTGGGTTCGCTGTCGCAGCGCCTGTCGGCAAGTGTTGGCCGGGTCAAGCTCAATACCACCCTGAAGACCGAATCGGTGGTTGCTGGCCAAGCGCCGCAGGTGGACGAGGAGGTGGTGGAAACGCCTTGGCTGCAGATCGACAACGTGTTCTACGAAGCCCGCGGCCAGGCCTGGGCGCTGTCGCACCTGCTGCGTGCCATCGAAGTGGACTTCGCTGACGTGCTGGCGAAGAAGAATGCCACCGTCAGCGTGCGCCAGATCATTCGTGAACTGGAGGCGTCGCAGGAAGCGTTGTGGAGCCCGATGGTGCTCAACGGCAGCGGCTTCGGCATGTGGGCCAACCACTCGCTGGTCATGGCCAACTATATTTCGCGGGCCAACGCGGCGGTCATCGACCTGCGTCAACTGTTGTCGCAGGGTTGAACATGGCTATAAGCCCCAACGAGGCCGCCCACCGGGCGGCTTCCGACCGCGAACTGGTCGCCTGGGTGGACGAAGCCGATCAGGTGCTTGGTGCGCTGCCCAGGGCGGAGCTTCGCGAGCGTGGTCTGATTGGCCGCTGTACCTTCATTCTCCTGTTCAATGGCGCCGGTGAGTTGTGCGTACACCGGCGCACCTTGAGCAAGGCGCTGTATCCGGGCTATTGGGATGTGGCCGCAGGCGGCATGGTGGCGGCGGGGGAGGCGTATGCCGACTCGGCGGCCCGTGAACTGGCCGAGGAGTTGGGCATCGAGGGCGCCGAGTTGCGTTTCCACGAACGGTTCTACTTCGACCAGCCCGACAACCGGTTATGGTGCGCGGTGTATTCGGCAGTGTCGGACGCGCCGCTGCGGTTACAGCCTGAAGAGGTGAGCGAGGCGAGGTTCATCAGCCTCGCCCAGGCTGAGGCAGAAAGCCTCAGCAAGCCCTACTGTCCGGACTCGCTGGCGGCGCTGCAGCGGTACAAGGTCAGTCTGGGCTAAGGCTGGGGCCGCTTTGCGGTCCCAGGTCCCATGAGTCGCAAATCTTTCGCAAAATGGCGCATTCCGGTACTTAGCAATCACCTGATTTATCGTTACACTGCGCGCCCTTTTCGGGCTGTTGCAGGATCTTGCGGCAGTAGCGCCGCCCCTGCCAGAGTGGGGCTTCGCGGTCGGCTCCTGCCGACCAGTTTTTGTCCTCAGCACAGAGGAACAAAAGTGGCCAAGAAAGCTTCTTCCTTTTCCGCCCTTGGCGGTCTCGTGTTTTCCACCGACGCCGGTCGGCACTGCCCCGACTGTAGCCAGCCGGTGGATGCCTGCATCTGCAAGCAGCAAACCATCCCCGAAGGCGACGGCATCGCCCGTGTTCGCCGTGAGAGCAAAGGCCGTGGCGGCAAGACCGTGACCACTGTCACCGGCGTGCCGCTGCCGCCAGACCAGCTCAAGGAGCTGGCCACCACCCTCAAGCGCCGCTGCGGTACCGGCGGTGCCCTGAAGGACGGGGTTATCGAGATCCAGGGCGACCATGTCGAGCTGTTGATCGGCGAGCTGACCAAACAGGGTTTCAAGGCGAAAAAGTCCGGGGGCTGAGGCCATCACGCGATTTTTTGCCCAGCGCTTTCTAAACTCGTTCCCGTGACCAGGGTCTATTGCTAGGCACGGATGAATCGTCATTTCCAGCTTTTACACTGCGCCCGCCACCATGTGGGGCAGTGTTTTCGACTTTATAGGGGACTTGAATGTCCGTACGACGCACACGCAAAGACGATGGTAGCCAATGGACCGTGGCCGACAGCCGCAGTGTTTATGGTATCCGCCATTGGGGCGCTGGTTATTTCGCCATCAATGAAGCCGGGCGCGTCGAAGTGCGCCCCAACGGCCCTCAGAGCGCGCCGATCGACTTGTTCGAGCAGGTCGATGAGCTGCGCCAGAGCGGCTTGTCGCTGCCGCTGCTGGTACGCTTCCCCGACATTCTGCAGGACCGCGTGCGCCAGTTGACTGGTGCCTTCGACGCCAACATCGCGCGCCTTGAGTACCAGAGCCAGTACACCGCGCTGTATCCGATCAAGGTCAACCAGCAGGAAGCGGTGGTAGAGAACATCATCGCCACGCAGAACGTTTCCATCGGCCTGGAGGCAGGTTCCAAACCTGAGCTGCTGGCGGTGCTGGCGCTGGCGCCGAAGGGCGGCACCATCGTCTGCAACGGCTACAAGGACCGCGAGTTCATCCGCCTGGCGCTGATGGGCCAGAAGCTCGGCCACAATGTGTTCATCGTCATCGAGAAAGAGTCCGAAGTGGCGCTGGTGATCGAAGAGGCCGCCGAGCTCAAGGTCAAGCCGCAGGTTGGGCTGCGCGTTCGCCTGTCGTCGCTGGCTTCGAGCAAGTGGGCAGACACCGGTGGCGAGAAGTCCAAGTTCGGCCTGTCGGCTGCCCAGTTGATTTCGGTCGTGCAGCGCTTCCGCGATGCCGGGCTGGACCAGGGCATCCGCCTGCTGCACTTCCACATGGGTTCGCAGATCGCCAACCTGGCCGACTACCAGCATGGCTTCAAGGAAGCCATCCGCTACTACGGCGAGCTGCGTGCCCTGGGCCTGCCCGTCGACCATATCGACGTGGGCGGTGGCCTGGGTGTGGACTACGACGGCACCCACTCGCGCAACGCCAGTTCGATCAACTACGACATGGACGACTATGCCGGCGTGGTGGTGGGCATGCTCAAGGAGTTCTGCGACGCGCAGGGCTTGCCGCATCCGCACATTTTCTCCGAGAGTGGCCGTTCGCTGACTGCGCACCACGCCATGCTGGTGATCCAGGTGACCGACGTCGAGAAACACAACGACGACGTGCCGACCATCGAAAACAAGGAAAGCCTGCCCGAGACCGTGCAGTGGCTGGCCGACCTGCTCGGCCCGACCGACATCGAGATGGTCACCGAGACCTACTGGCGCGCCACGCACTACATGGGAGACGTGGCAGCGCAATATGCCGATGGCAAGATCAGCCTGGCCGAAAAGGCCCTGGCCGAGCAGTGCTACTTCGCCGTGTGCCGTCGCCTGCACAACTCGCTCAAGGCCCGCCAGCGCTCGCACCGCCAGGTGCTGGACGAACTGAACGACAAGCTGGCCGACAAGTACATCTGCAACTTCTCGGTGTTCCAGAGCCTGCCGGACACCTGGGCCATCGGCCAGGTGCTGCCGATCATCCCGTTGCACCGCCTGGACGAAGAGCCGCTGCGCCGTGCAGTGCTGCAGGACCTGACCTGCGACTCCGACGGCAAGATCAACCAGTACGTCGACGAGCAGAGCATCGAGACCAGCATGCCGGTGCACTCGCTCAAGGACGGTGAGGACTACCTGCTGGGCGTGTTCCTGGTCGGTGCCTACCAGGAAATTCTCGGTGACATGCACAACCTGTTCGGTGATACCGACTCGGTGAACATTTACCAGAACGCCGATGGCAGCGTGTTCCACGCCGGTATCGAGACCCACGACACCATCGAAGACATGTTGCGCTATGTGCACCTGTCGCCGGAGGAGTTGATGACCCACTACCGCGACAAAGTGGCCAGCGCCAAGATCAGCGCCCGAGAGCGTACCCAGTTCCTCGATGCACTGCGCCTGGGGCTGACCCGGTCTTCCTACCTGTCGTCGTGATTGTCACGGCCGCTCCTGCTACCCCCGTAGGAGCGGCCTTGCGTCGCGAATGAGGGCGCAGCCCTCACCGGTGTCACATCAGGAAAAGGAACAAACGTACCCGGCTGCATGGGGCTGACTACCGTTGAACGCAATGTTCAAGGGATACCGACATGGACCGTCAAGGCAATCACCGTTTGCGCAAAGGCCGCCACTCGGAGCAGGGGAGGTTGTATCTATTAACAACGGTTACCCGCAATCGCGCTCCAATCTTCAAGAATCTTCCTTTCGCCCGAGCCGCCATTCACCAGTTGCGGCTAAGCGATCAGGAAGCGTGCTGTCGAACGCTGGCGTGGGTCTTGATGCCAGATCATCTGCACTGGCTGATCGAGCTAGGCCACGGAACGCTTGGCGAATTGATGTGCGCATTCAAATCTCGAAGCAGTTGCGCGCTTTATCGAGCCGGAGCTGATAGGCGCCGTATCTGGCAACCTGGCTTCCATGACCGAGCGTTACGGCGTGAGCAGGACATCAGGGCCGTTGCTCGATACATCATCGCCAACCCAATCCGTGCCGGACTGGTACAGCGTGCTGGCGAGTATTCTCACTGGGATTGTGTATGGCTGTGAGTGTGCAGGTGAGGGCTGCGCCCTCATTTCGCGACACAAGGCCGCTCCTACAGCGGTCGCCCGTAGAGCGGCCTTGCGTCGCGAAAGGGCTGCAAGGCAGCCCCAGCATCAGTGAATCCACAGTCCTTTTCGTTGCAGGCGCCAGCCCACCCATCCCAACGTCACCGCCCGCAACGCCATGAACCCGAGAAACGCCAACCACAGCCCGTGGTTGCCAAAGCCACTCATGGCCCACGCCAGCGGCAATGCAACCAGCACCGAAACCAGCATTGCATTGCGCATCTCCCGCGCCCGCGTGGCACCGATGAACAGGCCGTCCAGCAAGTAACTCCACACCGCTACCAATGGCAGTACCGCCAGGTACGGCAGGTACGGATAGGCGGCCGCGCGTACACTCTCGATATCGGTCTGCAGGTCGATGAACAAATGCCCGGCCAGCAGGAACAGCCCGGCAAAACCCAGACTGGTAATCAATGACCATCCACAGGCCACCACCAGCGAGCGGCGCAGGGTGTCGCGATCGCGGGCGCCAATGGCATGGCCGCACAGGGCTTCCACCGCATGCGCCAGGCCGTCGAGGGCGTAGGCGGTGAGCAGCAGGCCGTTGAGCAGCAGTGCATTGGCCGCCACCGTGGCCTCGCCCAGTCGCGCGCCTTGCACGGTGATCAGCAGGAACACCAGCTGCAAGGCCAGGCTGCGCAGGAAGATATCGCGGTTGACCGATAGCAACGGCCGCCAGGCTTGCCAGCGCCTGAGTGCCGCCCAGGCGATATGCCCGGGGTAGGCGCGCAGGGCAGGGCGGGTCAGGGCCAGGCCAAGCAGTGCCGCCGCCCACTCGGCGATCACCGACGCCCGCGCCGACCCCAGCACACCCCAATCCAGGCCAAGAACGAACCATAGGTTGAGGCCGATGTTCAGCAGGTTGGTGGTCAGCAATATGGCAAGCGGTGCTCGGGCGTTCTGGGTGCCGAGGAACCAGCCGACCAGCGCGTAGCTGGCCAGCGCCGCCGGCAGGCCGAGCAGGCGGGTATGGAAGAAGGCCTCGGTCGATTGCTGCAAGGCTTGGCTCGGTTGCATCGCGTGCAGCGCCAGTTGGCTGAAGGGCAGGGCGAGCAGGCCGATGAGCAGGGCAAAGCCCACCGCCAGCAGCAGGCCTTGCACCAGGACCTGGCGCAGCGCAGCACCGTCGGCACGCCCCGCGGCCTGGGCAGCGAAGCCGGTGGAGCCCATGCGCAGGAAGCCCATCAGGCCGACCATGAAGGTGAACAGCGTGGCGCCCACCGCCACTGCGCCAAGCTGATGGGCGTGGGGCAGGTGACCGATGACCGTGCTGTCTACCAGGGCCACCAAGGGCACCGAGATGTTGGACAGAATCATCGGTGCGGCCAGGGCCCAGACTTTGCGGTGGGTGAGGCGGTGCTGCCAGTCGGTGGCAATTTGCGACATTTGAGTTCCTGGGAAAACAGGGCCGCATAGCGGCCCTTCTGGATCGATAGGCCGCATTCTAACGGCCAGCCACCTGCCGTTGCGCTATAGTTGCTGCCTTCACGCATACGCTGCCGATTAGAGTCCCCACTCCATGTTCAACAAAGGATTGTTGCTGGCCTGCGCGCTGGCCCTGCTCAGTGCCTGTGATTCCTCCACGCCAGACACACCTGCCGCCACCGAAAAACCGGCGGCAAGCACCCCGGCCGAATCTGCTGCGCCCAAGCGCCAGGACCCTGCCGAACTCGCCAAACGCTACGAAGGCCGTGAGCTCAGCGTGCTGGATGTTTCGGAAGTGCAGCTCGACGGCGCCAGTGCCCTCTCGGTCAGTTTTTCCGCACCGCTGGACGCCAAGCAGAACTTCGCTGCCAAGCTGCATCTGGTCGATACCGTCAAAGGCAAGGTCGACGGTGCCTGGGAGCTTGCCGACAACCAGATGGAACTGCGCCTGCGTCACCTCGAGCCGCAGCGCAAGCTTGTGCTGACCGTCGACAAGGGCCTGCTGGCTGTCAACGGCAAGCAGCTGGAAAGCGAGTCGGTGACCCGCCTGGAAACCCGCGACATGCAGCCGACCATCGGCTTCGCCAGCCGTGGCTCGCTGCTGCCTACGCGGCTGGCCGAGGGCCTGCCGGTGATTGCCCTGAACGTCGACAAGGTTGATGTCGAGTTTTTCCGGGTCAAGCCGGACATGCTCTCGACCTTCCTGGTCAACTGGGGCCGCAACAGCAGCCTCTACTACTACCAGTCCAAGGAAACCCTGGCCCTGGCCGACCTGGTCTACAGCGGCCGGTTCGACCTCGACCCGGCGCGCAATACCCGTGAGACCGTGCTGCTGCCGATCGCCGGGATCAAGCCGCTGCAGGAGCCGGGCGTATACCTGGCAGTGATGCGCGCGTCAGGAACCTACGATTATTCGCAGCCGGCGACGCTGTTCACCCTCAGCGATATCGGCGTCTCGGCCCACCGCTATCGCGACCGCCTTGACGTGTTTGCCCAGGCCCTGGAGGGCGGCAAGGCGCTCAACCAGGTAAACCTCGAACTGCATGACGACAAGGGCAAGCTGCTGGCCCAGGCCAAGACCGATGGCCAAGGCCATGCCCAGCTGCCGCTCACGGCCAAGGCCGATACCCTGATCGCGACCCAGGGTGTGCATACCACACTGTTACGCCTGAACACTGCAGCGCTGGACCTGGCCGAATTCGACATCACCGGCCCGCAGGCAAACCCGCTGCAGTTTTTCATCTTTGGCCCGCGCGACCTGTATCGCCCGGGTGAGACGGTGCTGCTCAACGGCCTGTTGCGCGACCAGGATGGCAAGCCGGTAAAGGCCCAGCCAGTCGGTGTTGAGGTACGCCGCCCGGATGAGCAGGTCAGCCGCAAGTTTGTCTGGGAGGCCGATGCCAACGGCCTTTATCAGTACCAGTTGCAACTGGCTACAGAAGCGCCGACCGGTCGTTGGCAACTGCTGCTCGACCTTGGCGGGGGGCGTAAGCAGGTCTATGAGTTCCTCGTCGAAGACTTCCTTCCTGAACGCCTGGCGCTTGAACTGAAGGGCAGCAGCACACCGCTCTCGCCCGAAGAAACGGCGCAGGTCCAGGTCAATGGCCGGTACCTCTACGGTGCGCCGGCGGCGGGCAATCGCCTGAGCGGCCAGGCGTACGTGCGCCCCCTGCGCGAAGCGGTACCTGCTTTGCCGGGTTATCAGTTTGGTTCGGTCACCGAAACCGAGCTGAACCAAGACCTGGAGCTGGATGAAGTGACCCTCGATCAGGCTGGCAAGGCCGTGGTCGATATCGAAAGCCGCTGGGCCGAAGCGCGCTCGCCGCTGCAGTTGACCGTGCAGGCCAGCTTGCAGGAGTCCGGTGGCCGACCGATCACCCGTCGTCTCGAACAACCGATCTGGCCCGCCGACCGCCTGCCTGGCCTGCGTGGCGTGTTCGAGGGCGAGGAAACCGACAGCGACGGCCCGGTGGAATTCGAGTTCCTGGTGGCCGACCGAGACGGCAACAAGCTCGCTGCCAGCGACCTCAAGGTACGGCTGATCCGAGAGCGCCGCGATTACTACTGGAACTACTCGCAAAGTGACGGCTGGAGCTACAACTACAACGAAAAATTCCTCACTCAGAACGAGCAAAGCGTCAATGTAAAAGCGGGCTCTACTGCCAAGCTGACCTTCCAGGTCGAGTGGGGACCTTACCGCGTCGAGGTGGAAGACCCACAGACTGGCCTGGTATCCAGCGAACGCTTCTGGGCGGGGTATCGCGCCCAGGACAATGCCGAAGGCGGCGCAGTGCGCCCCGACCAGGTCAAGCTGGCGCTGGACAAGCCGGCTTACGCTGATGGCGCTACTGCCAAGGTCACGGTAACCCCGCCAGCTGCCGGCAATGGCTACCTGATGATCGAATCCAGCGATGGCCCGCTGTGGTGGCAGGAGATCGACGTCCCCGCCGAAGGCAAGACCTTCGAGGTGCAGCTGGACAAGCAGTGGGCTCGCCACGACCTTTACATCAGTGCCCTGGTGATCCGCCCGGGTGAGCGCAAGGCCAATGCCACGCCCAAGCGTGCCGTCGGTGTGCTGCACCTGCCGCTCGGCCGCGCCGAGCGCAAACTGGCGGTGAGCCTGCAGGCACCGGAAAAAATGCGCCCCAAGCAACCCCTGACGGTCAGAATCAAGGCCACCAATACCGATGGCAGTATTCCCAAACAGGCCCATGTGCTGTTGTCTGCTGTGGATGTGGGCATCCTCAACATCACCGACTTCAAGACCCCTGACCCATACGCCAGCCTGTTCGGCCGCAAGGCCTATGGCGCCGACCAGCTGGACATCTATGGCCAACTGATCGAAGCCGGTCAGGGGCGCCTGGCCAGCCTGGCCTTCGGCGGTGACGCAGCCATGGCCAAGGGTGGCAAGCGCCCCAATACCACGGTCACCATCGTTGCCCGGCAGAGTGTGCCGGTGACCCTGAACGAGCAGGGCGAGGGCGAGGCGAGCGTCGATATTCCCGACTTCAATGGCGAACTGCGGTTGATGGCCCAGGCCTGGACCGAGGACCACTTCGGCATGGCCGAGGGCAAGACCGTGGTGGCGGCCCCGCTGATTGCCGAACTCTCGGCGCCGCGCTTCCTTGCCGGTGGCGACCGCACCAGCCTGGCGCTGGACCTGGCCAACCTTTCCGGCCTGGCCCAGCAGCTGACTGTCGATATCAGCACCGAGGGGCAGGTGAGCCTGGCAATGAGCGCCCAGCAGCGTGTTGCCCTGGCCGAGGGCCAGCGCACCACCCTGATGATCCCGGTGCAGGCGCAGGGTGGCTTGGGCCAGGGCAAGGTGCATGTGCGGGTCAATGGCCTGCAGTTGCCGGGCGAGCCGCAGAAAACCTTCGAGCGTGAATGGACGCTGGGCGTACGCCCAGCATACCCGGCCGTGCTCAAGCATTACCGCGTGGCTCTCAAGGACCAGCCCTGGACGCTGCCTGAAGCCGACCTGGCAGCATTCGAACCGGCCGGGCTGGAAGCCAGCCTGGCGCTGTCGAGCCGCCCGCCACTTAACCTGGCCGAGCAGATCCGTGCCCTCGAAGCCTACCCCTACGGTTGCCTGGAACAGACCACCAGCGGCCTGTACCCCTCGCTGTACGCCGATGCGCAGAGCCTCAAGCGCCTGGGGATCAAGGGCGAGCCGGCCGAGGTGCGCAAGCGCAAGATCGAAATGGGCATCGAACATCTGCTGGGAATGCAGCGCTACAACGGCAGCTTCGGCCTGTGGAGTTCTGACAGCGAGGAGGAGTACTGGCTGACCGCCTATGTCACCGACTTCCTGCTCAGGGCCCGTGACCAAGGCTATGGTGTGCCGGCCGAGGCGCTGAAGAAAGCCAATGAACGCCTGCTGCGCTACTTGCAGGAGCGTAACCTGATCGAGGTCGACTACAGCGAGAACGCCGAACACACCCGCTTTGCCGTGCAGGCCTACGCTGCGCTGGTACTTTCGCGCAGCCAGCAGGCTCCGCTGGGTGCCTTGCGCAGCCTGTTCGAACGGCGCGCCGATGCGCGCTCCGGCCTGCCGCTGGTACAACTGGCGGTGGCGCTGGACAAGATGGGCGACAAGCCGCGTTCGCAGGAGGCATTGCAAGCAGGCCTGGGTATCAGCCGCAGCAAAGGCTGGATGGCCGATTACGGCAGCAGCCTGCGTGACCAGGCATTGATCCTGGCGTTGCTGCAGGAGAGTGATCTGGCCAGCAACCAGGTCGATCAGCGGTTGTTCGCGCTGTCTGATGAGCTGGCCGCCAACCGTTGGCTGTCGACGCAGGAGCGTAATGCGCTGTACCTGGCCGGGCGTGGCTTGCTCGATAAGCCTGAGAGCCCGTGGAAGGCGCGCCTGGACAGTGCCGGTGAGGTGCGGGAGTTCAGCAATGGCGACGCTGGCATGAAGCTCGAAGGCCCACTGTTGGCCTCGCCGCTGAGTGTGCAGAACGAAGGTAGTGAAACTGTCTACCAGCAACTGACCCTCTCGGGCTATCCACGTCAGGCGCCTGCCGCAGGCGGCAACGGCATGGAGATCCGCCGTGAATACCTGGGCATGAACGGCCAGGCACTGGACCTGCACAACGTGCGCAGCGGCGACCTGGTGCTGGTGCATCTGGCGCTCAAGGCCACGGAGCGGGTTCCGGATGCGCTGGTGGTCGACCTGTTGCCGGCGGGCCTGGAGCTGGAGAACCAGAACCTGGCGCAGAGCGCTGCCAGCCTGAACAATGCCAGCAGCGCAGTGAAGCAGTGGCGTGAGTCGATGCAAAACGCCAGCGTGGTGCATCAGGAATACCGTGATGACCGGTATGTGGCGGCGCTCAAGCTCGACGGCTATGGCACCACTCACCTGTTGTATCTGGCGCGAGCGGTGACCCCGGGCACCTACCGTATACCGCCGCCGCAAGTGGAGTCGATGTACCGGCCGAACCTGCAGGCGGTGGGCGATGGGCAGGGTGAGATGACGGTCAAATTAAGGTAGGGCATGCTGCTCTTTTGTAGGAGCGGCCTTGCGTCGCGAAAGGGCCTCATAGAGGCCCCAGACCAGCAACTGTGGTGAACAAGAAGTATCGTGTGTGCCGTTTTTGCGGCCGCTGCGCGCCCGATCGCGACGCAAGGCCGCTCCTACAATTGACGGTGCACGCTCAATGAATCACCCAGCTCATCACCCACAACCCCAGCACCAGCCAGATGATCCCGAGGATGATCGAGGCGCGCATGAAGGCGCGGATTGCCGAGTACAGCAGCAGCAGGCCGACGATCAGGGCAAGGATGCTGACCAGTGAGGTGTCCATGCCCAGTGTGCGCGCAAGGCCATCAATGAAGTTGCCCCCGGCGTTGGCCAGCAGGTTGAACAGGCCGCCCAAGGCGTCGACGATGAAGCGGATCAACGAACCCAGTGCCTGGCCAAGCCACTCGAAAAAACCTTCTACATGCATAGTTGCTTCCTGATGTACGAATCGGCGAGGTTGCCGTCCCCAAGCCTTTGGCCATTACCTGGCCCGGTCGGTTCCCGATGCCTAGCTTAGCGCGACCGCGCACCCGAGCGGCAAGGATCCTGCGCGCCAGCGTGATGGCGCTGGTGGGCATCGCCGGCCTGTTGTGGCTGGCTGACCGTATCTGGCCATTGCCCATGCCGGCAGATGATCTGGCGCGGGTCGTGCTGGCCGAAGACGGCACGCCCTTGTGGCGCTTCGCCGATGCCGAGGGCGTGTGGCGCTACCCGGTCAGCCCCAAAGAGGTTTCGCCTTTGTACCTGCAGGCGCTGCTGACCTATGAGGACCGCTGGTTCTACCACCACCCAGGGGTCAACCCGCTGGCGCTGGTGCGCGCGGCATGGCTGAACGTGCGCGGCGGGCGGGTTGTTTCAGGTGGCAGCACGCTGTCGATGCAGGTTGCGCGTTTACTCGACCCGCACGAACGCACGCTGGCAGGCAAGCTGCGGCAACTGTGGCGTACGGCGCAGCTGGAATGGCACCTGTCCAAGCACGAGATTCTGCAGATCTACCTCAATCGCGCACCCTTCGGTGGCACCTTGCAGGGCGTGGCGGCGGCCAGTTGGGCCTACCTCGGCAAATCGCCGATGCACCTCACGCCTGCCGAAGCGGCGCTGCTGGCAGTGCTGCCCCAGGCACCCAGCCGGTTGCGCCCGGACCGTCACCCCGCACGCGCCCAGCGTGCGCGGGACAAGGTGCTGCAGCGCCTGGACGAGTATCAGGTGTGGCCTGCCTGGCAGATCAAGGAAGCTGCCGAAGAGCCGTTATTGCTGGCCCCGCGTAAGGAGCCAGCCTTGGCACCGCTGCTGGCGCGCCGCCTGAACACTCCCGGCAGCCCGCCGTTGATCCGCACCACGCTCGATGCCTCGTTGCAGCGGCGCCTCGAGGACCTGCTGCTGGGCTGGCGTGCCCGCTTGCCGGAACGTACCTCCGCGGCCGTGCTGGTGGTGGATGCGCAGAGCATGGCCGTGCGTGCCTACCTGGGTTCGATCGACCTTGCCGATGAGCGCCGTTTCGGCCATGTCGACATGGTCCACTCGCTGCGTTCACCGGGCTCGACCCTCAAGCCGTTCCTCTATGGCATGGCCCTGGACGACGGCCTGATCCATTCCGAATCGCTGCTGCAGGATGTACCGCGCCGCTATGGCGATTACCGGCCTGGCAACTTCTCGATGGGTTTCAGCGGCCCGGTCTCGGCCAGTTCGGCGCTGGCCTTGTCGCTCAACCTGCCGGCGGTGCAGTTGCTCGAAGCGTATGGGCCCAAGCGCTTTGCTGCGCAACTGCGCATGGCCGGCATGCCGCTGGCGCTGCCGCCATTGGCCGAGCCTAATCTGTCGTTGATCCTCGGTGGCGCAGGCAGCCGCCTGGAGGAGCTGGTGGGTGGTTATGCGGCATTGGCCCGTGGCGGCAACAGTGCACGGGTACGTCTGCAACCGCAGGATCCGCTGCTGGAGCGGCGTCTGCTGTCACCGGGGGCGGCGTGGATCATCCGCCGTATTCTCAGCGGCCAGGCGCGGCCGGACCGTGACCCGCACGCGCAGTTGGTGCAACGCCCGCAGTTGGCCTGGAAAACGGGTACCAGCTATGGCTTTCGTGATGCCTGGTCGATCGGCGTCGGGCCGCGTTATCTGATTGGCGTGTGGATTGGCCGGCCCGACGGCACCCCAGTGCCCGGCCAGTTCGGCCTGGCTTCGGCGGCGCCGCTGATGCTGCAGATTCACGACCTGCTGACCAACCGTGACAGCCAGCGGGGCCTTGGCGTGCCGGTCGAACAGGTGCCCGCCAGCATTGGCGTGGCCGCAATCTGCTGGCCGCTGGGCCAGCCCATGAACCGGCAAGACACCAACTGCAGGCGCCAGCGCTTTGCCTGGACACTCGACGGCACCACCCCGCCGACCCTGCAGGCAGCCGATCAACCGCTTGGGCTGGGTTTGCGTGAGCAGGTCTGGATCAACGCGCGGGGGCTGCGGGTGGATGGCTCGTGCCCAGGTGCCCACGCGCGTGATGTCGCCCTTTGGCCGGCCCCGCTCGAGCCTTGGCTGGCGCGGGTCGAGCGGCGTGCGGCGCGGCTGCCGGCCGTGGACCCAAGCTGCCCGCCGCAGGTACCTGCCACGGCACCGCCCCTGTCTATCGTCGGTGTACGCCCAGGCGACAACCTGCGCCGCCCGGCCACCAGCAGCGAGCCGTTGCAACTGCAGGTTTCGGCCCTGGGTGGCGGTGGGCGGCGCTGGTGGTTCCTCAACGGCCAGCCCCTTGGCCAGACCGAGGGCCAGGGCAGCATGCGGGTGCGCTTTGAGCAGGCCGGGCAGATCGAGCTCAGCGCACTCGATGAGAGCGGTGAAACCGCGCGGGTGGCGTTCCAGGTCAGCGATTAGCCGTTCGACGTTTGCCGGGGCAGCACCTACGCTTGCTGGTGATGGGTGTGGCCGGCCGACGCCCCGGCGCCCAAGGGATCGTGGAGCGTCCTATGCGTCTTGCGGTCGTGCCCCTGTTACTGCTGACCTGGGCCAGCCTGGCCCCCGCCGAGCCGTTGCCGGCTTTTCTCGATACCCATGAATACGAGCGCCGCCTGCCCACCGCCAACCTGCCGGTAGATACCTATCGCCCCGTTACCCCGGCGCTGCATGTCGTGTTACCTGCTGCACCCGAGAGCTTGCCGTCAGATGCCCGATTCGTGCTGCACAAGGTGCGCTTCGAGGGCGGTACGGTTTACCCGCTGAGTGAATTGCGTGAGCACTATCAAGCATTGATTGGGCACGAGATCTCCTTGGGTGATCTGCAGCAATTCACTGAGCGACTGACCCAGCGTTACCAGCATGATGGATACCCCCTGTCGTATGCCTACCTGCCACCTCAGGACTTTGCCGATGGCCGTGTGCATGTGGTGCTGGTGGAAGGGTACATCCAGGACTATGAACTGCTGGGTGATATCGGCCCGCCCGCGCTCTACCTCAAGCAGGTGACAGGACGCCTGCTGGCCGAGCGGCCACTGACCCAGGAAACCCTCGAGCGCTATGTAGGCGCGGTGCAGCGGCTACCGGGTATCAATGTGAAGGCTGAAGTGGCGGTGGGGCCCGCCCCTGAAGACGCGAACCGTCTGAAAATACGTGCGTGGCGCAGGCCAGTTGATGCTGGCGTGACCCTGAGTGACGGCAGCCGCGGGGACCTGCAGGCGCTGTTCAAAATCTCCAGCAATGGCCAGACACGCTTTGCCGAGCAACTGACTGCGAGCTTTCTGCTGCCGGCCGGTGACGAACACGTTGATTACCAGCGCCTGGATTACAGCCAGCCTCTGGACGCTCACGGCAACCAATTGCTGCTAGGCGCTGCAAGGTACCGCAGTGAGCCGCGTACTCGTGTCCGGCTGGATGGCGGTGCCGACATCAATCAGCGCCTTGAGAGCGAGCGTTATTCTATCGGCCTCGGCCAGCCCCTGATGATTGCACCGAACGAATGGGTGAACGTGGCCGGGCGTTTTTATTCGGTCGGCGAGCACATTGAGTATCGGGCGGGCGGCTTACCCGAGTACGACACCTATGTTCGCGCGCTGTCATTCGAAGGCGACTGGCGCAAGGGAGATCCCGGTCGCCTGCGCATCGCCAGCGCTGGGGTCTATCAGGGTATGGACTACCTGGGGGCGCGTAGCGATGCGGACTACGACATGGACTTTCTGCGCTTTCGGATCGCCGGGCTGCAGAGCGACCAACTGTCTGAACAGTGGCAGGGCGTCGTGTCGGCCGCAGTGCACTGGAGTGACTACAGGCTGCCCGACAGTGAGCGAGCGGTATTTGGCGGGCAGCGTTTCGGCCGCGGCTACCCGAGCGACCAGGCCTCAGGTGACAAGGGCTGGGGTGTGGCTTACGAGCTCAACTACAGCATTATGGCTGGCCGTGCCTGGTTGCAACGGGTGCAGCCCTATGCGGTGCTCGATGCGGCGCACGCCTGGTACAACGGCGGGCCTTTCGAGGATGCGCACCTTAGTTCGGTAGCGCTGGGCGTGCGCCTGGCAGGCGGGCGATATGGCAATGTGGCGCTGGAGGTGGCCAAGCCGCTGGCGGATGTGGCACTGGATAGCCTGAACCGCCGGCCTCGGCTGATGCTGAGCGTCAGCTATCAGCTGGATTGAGCGTCGGGTCTTCAGGCCCTATCGGCGGCTGCCGGTGACAGGGCCTGTGAAGACCGTTTCACTCAATGGGTGGTGAACCGCTGGTGCACCGGCGACGAACTGGGTGTCAACGCAAGCGCCAGTTGCGTGCGGTTGTGCATATGGGTCAGTCGCAACACCTGCGAAACGTACAGTTTCACGGTGTTTTCGGTGATCCCGAGCTCGCAGGCAATCTGGTAGTTGGTCTTGCCTTTGCTCACCAGCCGGGCCACTTCCAGCTGGCGTGGTGAGAGCTTCTCGAACGCGGCAGGCAGATCGCTCTCGCCCTCTTCGACATCGCTGGCGCGGCGGTGGACGCCCTGGCCCCGCGCTTTCTCCAGGTCCTGGTAAAGCTCATCGATGCAGCCCGCCAGGTCTTGCAACCGTTTGTTGAGACTGCCCAGGTTCTGGAAGTTGGATTTGCGCTCCAGCAAAACCTGCTCCTGGCGACGCACGCCTTCCAGCAGTTCGTCGAGGTCAACGGGTTTTTGGTAGTAATCAGCGAAGCCTTCGCGCAGCGCACGAATCACGTCCTGCTTGTCGGCCCGGCCAGTGAGCATGATCGCTTCGAACACGCGCTGGCGCCCGGCAATTTCCTTCAACGCCCTCACCAGTTCAATGCCATCGCGCTCGGGCATGTGCAGGTCGCACAGCACCAGGCCAATGGATTCATCTGCCACATAGCGCTCGATGGCTTCGTCTGTTGAATGCGCGGCCACGCAATGGTGGCCCTGATTTTCGAGATACTCACACAACTGTTCGACGATCAGGGGCTGGTCATCGACCACCAGAACCTTCACCTCGCTGAATGACTTGTTCACGATCAACTCCCTGTTCCTAAGCGGCCCTGCTCCCGGGCCAGACGCTCTGGCAGCTTAACCATAGACGCTGCTTGCGAACCTGTACAACGCATGTACAAGTTATCGGACAACGGGACTGATTATTGGATCCATACCGCTGTGAGCAGAAAGCCGGCCAGCACATAAGGCACGAAGGCTTGTTTGTCGCCCATTTGTTCGGTGAGCGCCTGCAGCCGCTTCTTTACCTTGGGGTTGAACAGGGTCCACAGGCGGCGGCGAGTCAGCAGCCACAGCAACACGCTGACGCCGGCACCGATAAAGGTCCCCAGCACATACTGATGACTGGTCGCCAACGCCAGTGCGCCCATCAGCTTGACGTCGTCAGCGCCGAAGTGGCCGAGCATGTAGCCGGGCAAGGTCAATAGCATGACGATGGCCAATGCCCAGCCGGCATCGCTGGCGTCGGCGCCAATCCAGGTGTGGCCGGTGAAGAACAGCCAGATCAGCGCACAGGCTGCTACGCCCAAGGTCAGGACATCGGCGATCTGGCGTTCGCGAATATCCTGTTCAGTGCACAAGGCAAGCCACATCAGCAGAACAATGCTTTGCATTGGCAGGTCGATCCTTATTCGTTGAACACGTCTACCCGTTCAGCAGGTTTATCAACAGGGTAGACGCGATCTGACGAACGGTCTATGCCATGCTCATTTGGCCCTGCCTGGCGGGTAATTGCCCAGTACCTGGCCAACGGTCTTCTGGATGGCGCTGTTGCGTTCCTCAGGGCTGGGCGGGTAGTTGTTCATGATCTGCTCTGCACTGCCGCGCCAGACCAGCTTGCCGTCGCGGCCATCGAACATGTCGACCTGGATGGTCGCTACCTTGTAATCGACGCTACGGGTTTCGTTGTACATCGGCCCGCCCCAATAGCCACCCCAATAACCGCCCCAGCCACCACCGTAGTTGGTGGTGATCTGCTGCTGGCGTTGTTCGACGATCAGGTAGGCACGCATAGTGACATCAGGTTGGGCATTGCCTTGTGCCGGGCGCAGGCCGCGCTGGTCGAGCTGGTCGGCGACGGCCTGGCGGATCCGCTGCTCGGTGAGGTCGCTCTTGATACGCGGGTCATCCGGGCGGTAGTGCAGGGCCGGCTCTTGCCATGCCCAGCTGCGGTACGCGGCAAAGTCTCGGCTGGCGTCGAAATCCTGCTGGACGTTGTTGCTGGAGCAGGCGGCAAGCAACAGCACGAATGACAGTAGAACGAAGCGACGCAACATGATGGTTCTCCGTTAGGCATTAACTGGGAGGATAGCCGCTGAGTGCCTTGTGTACCGATTCGCGCAATGCGCTTTCGCGGTCACGCGGCGAGCTTTTGTCACTGCCGCTTTCAGCGCTCGCGCTCCACACCGGCTGGCCGTTGCGGGCGTCGAACAGGTCGATGCGCACCACCATCACTTCAACTTCGTAAGTGCGTACGATCGGCACGCTGCCATAGGCGCCGTAACCGTTGCGGTAACCGCCGAAACCGACACCGCCGTAGGGGGCGGGGCCGTAGTAGGGGTCGTAGTAATCATAGTCGCGTACCTGGCGCAAACGCCGCTCCAGGCGCATGTCGGCACTGACCAGCAAGTCGCCGGTCGCGCCCCTGGCCGGGCGCAGTCCATGCTGGTCGAGGGCGCCACTGACGGCATCGGCCAGTTGCCCCGGGTCGGCGTCAGCAGTGCCGCTTGGCAACTGGCCGTCGCGCCAGCTCCAGCTGCGGTAACGGCCATAGTCACGCGGTGGGGCCGGGTAGGCACTGGCGTCGAAGGTGCTGGCCGCCTGCGCGGGGGCCGGCGGCAAGGGGCGGCTGCTGGCAACGTACGGGTTGCTGCCCTGACAGGCGCTGAGGGCAAGCGGGAGCAAGGCCAGGCACAGCAGGCGGTACGGCATGAAATCCTCCCGGCGGGTGGTTCAGCGAGGGCGGCACATCCAGTGCAGGTAGCGGCCAAGCCCGGCAAAGCTCGGGTGGCGGCGGTGGGCCAGTTCCATTTCCAGCAGGTCGAGCATCTCGGCCTTGGCCTGGAATTCCCTGGGCATGTAGTCGTGGAAAACTCGCACGCCACTCTCGGTTTCGACCTGCCACAGAGGATCAAGTTGCACCTTGAGCTCACGTGGATCAAGCGGTTTCTGCGGGGTGAGGCTCTGTTTTTCACCTTCCAGGCGGTTGCTGCGCAACTTGCGGAAATGGCCTTTGAGCAGGTTGCGATAAACCAGCGCATCCCGGTTGTAGAAGGCCAGGGACAACCACCCGCCAGGTGCGGTCAGTTGGTGCAGCACTGGCAGGATGCTCTCTGGCTCGGCCAGCCATTCGAGCACGGCGTGGCACAGCACCAGATCGTAGGGCTCGGTGAGCTGACCGAGCAGGTCCTGCCATGGCGCCTGGATGAACGTGGCGGTCTGGCCGGCATCGGCAAAGCGCGTGCGGGCACCTTCGAGCATGGGTGCGGCCGGCTCGGCCAGGGTCAGTTGGTGACCGCGCTCGGCCAGCCATAAAGCCATGTGGCCGAGCCCGGCTCCGATGTCGAGTACCCGCAGCGGGCGGTCGGGGAGGGCATCGGCCAGGTCGGCCTGCAGCACGGCCAGGCGGATCGCGCCTTTGGCGCCGCCGTAGATCTTCTCGGCGAAGCGAGTGGCCAGTTCATCGAAGTGACGGTCGTTCATCGGGCGAAGCGCCTTTCGGTGTCGGCCAGCTTGGCCCGTACCACCTGCTCCATGTCCAGGCCCAGTTCGCTGCACAGCAGCAGCAGGTAGAGAATGACGTCACCTACCTCTTGGCCGGCGTGGGCGAGCTTGTCCGCAGGCAGTTGGCGCGATTCGTCTTCGCTGAGCCATTGGAAGATTTCCACCAGCTCGGCCATTTCCACGCTGGCGGCCATGGCCAGGTTCTTCGGGCTGTGGAAGCCGCGCCAGTCGTTGTTGTCACGGATCTGGTGCAGGCGTTGAGTGAGTTCTTGCAGGTTCATTGCGGTTCTCCTAGTGCCGCATAGCTTCCGTGCAGCCCCAATGCAAAGCAAGAGGATTCAAGGGGCAAAAGCAGCCTGCGGCCTTCAGAGCGAACCCCAGCGCCCGACCATGTGCAGCAGTTCACCATGCCCATCCAGGCGCAGCTCACCGGCAGGGCCGGCGGCGCTGGCACTCAATACCACCTCCGATGGCAACCGCACTGGCTTGCGGAAATCCACTTCAAAGGCATACCCGCTGCCTGGCAGGTGCCCACGCAGCGCTGCCAGCGCCATGGCCTTGCTCCACATGCCATGGGCGATCGCCCTGGGGAAGCCGAACAACCGGGCACTTGTGGCGCTCAGATGAATCGGGTTGTAGTCGCCACAGACTTTGGCGTAGCGCCGGCCAATATCGCTGTCGGCGTACCAGCGGGTCGTTTCAGGCAAAGGCTGCGGTTCGCTTTCCTCGCTTTCTTCGGGCTGCCCTTCAAGTTTCAAGCCGCGCACCAGCATGCGGCTGGTTTCGCGCCACAAAAGGCCAAGGCCATCCTCGGCTTCGGTGATCAGGTCGAATGTGCCGCCTTTGGCATGTGGCTGCAGGTTGTCGGCATGCACCGCAAAGTGCAGCCCGGCGATACCACCCAGGGGGCGCAGCACCTCGATGCGGTTGTGCAGGTGTACCAGGCCCAGCAGCGGGAAAGGGAAGCCGTGGGCGGTCAGCAACTGCAACTGCAGGTTAAACGCCATGATATGGGGGTAGGTGCCCGGCAAGCGGCCGTCATCGGTGAAGTGGCACAGATTGCGGTACGCCGCGAGATTGCCGGGCTGCATAGGGATGAAGCAGCGCAGGCCATCGGCTGGCAGGGCGTGGCCGCTGATCTTGCGTTTGCTGGCCGCGCGCAGATAAAGGCTTGCGCGTGAGTCGGGGCTGTTCAGGTCATGCCAGTGCCGGTTCATGCTCAAGCTCCCATCAATGCCTGGCCACAGACCCGCAGCGCTTGGCCATTCACCGCGCCGGAACCGGGCTGGCTGAGCCAGGCGATGGCCTCGGCGACATCCTGCGGGCGCCCGCCCTGGCCCAGCGAGCTCAGGCGCCGCCCGGCTTCACGCAGGCCCATGGGCATGGCGGCGGTCATGTGCGTTTCGATAAAACCGGGGGCCACGGCATTGATGCTGCCACCTTGGCCGGCGAGCTTGGGTGCCCAGGCCTGGGCAAAACCGATCAGCCCGGCCTTGCTTGCGGCATAGTTGGCCTGGCCGCGGTTGCCGGCGATGCCGCTGACCGAGGCCAGCAGAGTGATGCGTGCATCTGCGCCGAGGGCGCCGCCTTCATACAGCGCCTGGGTCAGTACCTGGGGTGCTTTGAGGTTGACCGCCATGACGGCGTCCCAGTAATCGGGGGTCATGTTGGCGAGGGTCTTGTCCCGGGTGATGCCGGCGTTGTGCACGACGATATCGATGCCATCAGGCAAGGCCTGGAGCAGTTGCGCGGCTGCGTCACTGGCACAGATGTCCAGCCCCAGCGCCTTGCCACCCAGGCGGGCGGCGAGTGCATCGAGGTCTTGCTGGGCCTGCGGCACGTCCAGCAGCATCACCTCGGCACCATCACGTGCCAAGGTTTCGGCAATGGCGGCGCCGATCCCGCGTGCAGCGCCAGTGACCAATGCCCGGCGCCCGGCGAGCGGCCGCGTCCAGTCTTCGACCTGGCTGGCACAGGCCTGCAAGCGCAGCACCTGGCCGGAAATGAATGCACTCTTGGGTGACAGGAAGAAGCGCAAGGCGCCTTCGAGCTGGCCATCGGCAGCTTCATCCACGTACAACAGCTGCGCCGTCGCACCGTTACGCAATTCCTTGGCCAGCGAGCGGCTGAAACCCTCCAGGGCACGCTGGGCGACGCTGGCCAGCGGGTCGTCGATGCCTTCCGGTGCGCGCCCGAGTATGACCACATGGGCGCAGGGTGCCAGGCTGCGCAGCAACGGCTGGAAGAATTCGCGCAACTGCTTCAGCTCATCGCTGTCGGACAGATGACTGGCATCGAACACCACGGCCTTGAGCTTGGGCCCCAGGCCAGCCACCCAGGCGGGAGCCTGCAGGCTTACACCATTGAAGCTGTAGCATTCGTCGGTCAGGCGTGGAGCGATGGCTTCGACCTGATTTGCCAGAGGCCCACCGCCGATGACCAGTGCGCCCTCCACCGGGCGCAGGCGGCCGGCCTGCCAGCGTTCCAGCGGTGCCGGGCGTGGCAGCCCGAGGGCATCGACGAAGCGGCGGCCGAGGTTGGAGTTGGCAAAGCCGAGATAGCGGTCGCTCATGTGCGGGTCTCCCTGAAGGCAAGCATTGAAGTGTGGACCAACTTTGTGAAGAGGTCGTTCGAATGCGGCAAAAACACCTAGGCTGTTCGGATCGAATTGTTTCAGGAGGAATCTACGCATGCGTTCACTTCGCCGGGTCGCGATTCTGGGCGGCAACCGAATCCCTTTCGCCCGCTCCAACGGTGCCTACGCCACTGTCAGCAACCAGGCGATGCTCACGGTCACGCTGGAGGGCCTGACAGAACGCTACCGCCTGCACGGTTTGCGCCTGGGTGAAGTAGTGGCCGGTGCGGTGCTCAAGCATTCGCGCGACATGAGCCTGACCCGCGAATGCGTGCTTGGTTCGCGGCTGTCGCCGCAGACACCGGCCTACGATATTCAGCAGGCGTGCGGTACCGGGCTGGAGGCTGCCCTGCTAGTGGCCAACAAAATTGCCCTCGGGCAGATCGACAGCGGTATCGCCGGTGGCGTCGACACCACATCCGATGCCCCGATCGGGGTCAATGAAGGGCTGCGGCGCATCTTGCTGCAGGCCAACCGCGGCAGGACTCTGGGCGAGCGTTTGAAGCCCTTCGTGCAGTTGCGCCCGGGCCATCTCAAGCCCGAGCTGCCACGCAATGGCGAGCCGCGTACCGGGTTGTCGATGGGCGAACACTGCGAGCGCATGGCCCAGGCCTGGCAGATCGGTCGCGCCGAGCAGGATGAGCTGGCTCTGCTTAGCCATCAGCATCTGGCAGCGGCCTACGCCGAGGGTTGGCAGGATGACCTGCTGACACCGTTTCTGGGCCTTACGCGCGACAACAACCTGCGGCCGGACTTGACCCTTGCGCAGTTGAGCAAGCTCAAGCCCGCGTTCGACCGCAGTGGCTTGGGCACACTCACAGCAGGCAATTCCACACCGCTGACCGATGGTGCGTCGCTGGTGCTGCTGGGCACAGAGGAGTGGGCGCAGGCACAGGGCCTGCCGGTGCTGGCCTATCTGGTCGATGGCGAGACTGCTGCGGTGGACTTCGTCAAGGGCCAGGAAGGGCTGCTGATGGCGCCGGCCTATGCAGTGCCGCGGCTTCTGGCGCGCAATGGCCTTACCCTGCAAGACTTCGATTACTACGAGATCCATGAGGCATTTGCTGCCCAGGTGCTGTGCACGCTCAAGGCCTGGGAGAGTGCCGAGTTCTGCCGCGAGCGGCTGGGGCTGGATGCCCCCCTGGGTGCGATCGATCGGAGCAAGCTCAACGTCAAAGGCAGCTCATTGGCGGTAGGGCACCCGTTTGCCGCGACCGGGGGGCGGATCCTGGCCAACCTGGCCAAACTGCTGGCGACGGCGGGGAAGGGGCGAGGCTTGATTTCGATCTGCGCGGCGGGTGGGCAAGGGGTGACAGTGATCGTCGAGCGGTAACTGCCTGAAGGGCTGCAGGGACGCTCTGGCGGGTGTTAGGCTTGTCTGGTCAGAACTACAAGAACTCACCATGCCGATTATCGGACACCCCCGCGCCATCCCTGCCCTGGTCCATTTACCCAGGCCGCTCTATGCCCGTGCTGAAAGCCTGGGGGCCGGCTCCTGGACCACCCGCCACAGCCACGACTGGGTGCAGTTTTCCTATGCGATCAGCGGCGTGCTGGGTGTCTACACGCGTGATGGCAGCTATTTCGCGCCGCCGCAGTGGGGCGTGTGGATCCCTGCCGACGCCGAACATGAAGTGGTGACGTCCGGGCGGGCGGAAATGCGCAGCCTGTACATTCGCCGCGACGCTTGCCCGTGGGCTTCGGCGCAGTGCCGGGTATTGGAAGTGACCCCGCTGGCGCGTGAGTTGATAAAGCAGTTTTGCGTGTTCCCGCCGCACTATCCCGAAGGCGACAGCGTGGAAGGCCGCTTGGTCTCGGTGCTGCTCGACCAGCTTCGTACGTTGCCTGAAGTGGGGTTTTCCCTGCCACTGCCACGGCATACAGGCTTGCTGGCGCTGTGCAACAGCCTGATAGCCGCGCCGGATCAGGTGCAGACCCTGCAGCAGTGGGCCCGCCAACTGCAGTGCTCGGAGAAGACCCTAATGCGCCTTTTTCAGCGAGAGACGGGCTTGAGTTTTCGCAACTGGCGTCAACGCATGCGGCTATTGTCGTCGCTGGCGCTGCTGGAGACGGGGGCGAGCGTGACCGAAGCGGCGCTGGGCTGTGGCTATGACTCGACGTCGGCCTATATCGCCGCCTTCAAGCAATTGTTTGGCTCGACACCGGGTGAGTTGACGTTGTAGCAGGGGTACCGGCCTCTTCCCGATAACTCGCGAAGAGGCCGGTGCAGACAACCGGTCAGGTACGGAAGCGTCGTACCAGCGAATCCAGCTCATTGGACAACCCGGCCAGGCTTTCCGAGTCCTGCCGCGCCGCCTGAGCCAGGTCGGCCACCAGCTGCGCATCACCGTGAATCTGGCTGATATGGCGGTTGATGTCTTCGGCAACCTGGTGCTGTTCTTCCGCTGCGGTGGCGATCTGCGTGTTCATGTCGCGGATGATGTCCACCGACTCGCGTATCTGGCCAAAGCTGTCGCGGGCAAGGCCAATGCGGCTGACCGACTGCTGCGACACTTCCAGGCTGGCATGCATCTGCTCGGCCACTTCGGCGGTACGGCTGGCCAGGTTGCCAAGCAGCCCGTCGATTTCAGCAGTGGAATCGGCGGTGCGCTTGGCCAGCGCCCGGACCTCGTCGGCAACTACCGCAAACCCACGGCCCTGTTCGCCGGCGCGGGCGGCTTCGATCGCAGCATTGAGCGCCAGCAGGTTGGTCTGTTCGGCAATCGAGCGAATGGTACCGAGGATCGACTGAATGGCATTGCTGTCGCGCTCCAGCTGCTGAATCGACTGCGCCGATTGCTCGATCTCCTGGCTAAGCCGGTCGACACTGCTGACGGCCGCATCGATCTGCTGTTGGCCTTCGCGGGCCTGTTGCTGGCCGCTGTCGGCCGATTGCGCGGCCTGGCTGCAGGAGCGGGCAACCTCGTTTGCGGTGGCGACCATTTCGTGGAATGCGGTGGACACCATGTCCACCGCCTCGCGCTGGCGCCCGGCGGCCTCGGCCATGTCGCTGGAGACCTGAGTAGAGCTGGTGGACGTGCTGAGGATCTTGCTCGCCGCCGCGCCGATGTGCTGGATAAGGCTGCGGATGGCACTGAGGAACTGGTTGAACCAGCCGGCCAGTTGCGCGGTTTCATCACGCCCACGCACTTCCAGGTTGCGGGTCAGGTCGCCTTCGCCCTGGGCGATGTCTTCCAGGCCACTGGAAACACTGTTGATGGGGCGCACGATGAGTTTGGCGAAAGTGGCACCGACCACGGCGAACAGCGCGGCCAGCACCAGCGCGACGCCGCCGATGAGCCAGGTGAGGCGGGTAGTGGTTTGCATCACTTCGCTTTGTTGGATCAGGCCTATGAAGGTCCAGCCGAGTTTTTCGTCGGGGTAGACGTTGGCCATGTAGCGTACGCCGCCAATTTCGACTTCAGCCAAACCCTTGCCGGCCTTGGCCAGCTCGGCATAACCGTCGCCGAAGCTGGCCAGCTGTTTGAAGTTGTGACTGGCATCGCGCGGGTCGACCATCACGTTACCGTTGTTTTCCATGAGGATCAGGTAGCCGCTTTCGCCCAGCTTGATCTGCTGGACGATCTCGGTCAGGCCCTTGAGCGAGACGTCGATGTTGACCACGCCACCGGGGCTGCCCAGCTGGTTGGCAACGGTACGCACGGTGCTGACCAATACGGCATCGTCGCCGGCCCAGTAGTAAGGGGCGGTGCGCAGGGTCTTGCCAGGGTTGGCCATGGCCGCCTGGTACCAGGGGCGGGTGCGCGGGTCGTAGTTGCTCATGTTCGGGTCGCCTGGCCAGAAGGCGTAGCCGCCGTCTTGCAGGCCATAGGACACGTAGGCGTAGTCCGGGTGGCTCTTGGCCAGGCGCGTGAACAGCTCGAACAGTGTCTTGTCCTGTTCGCTCGGGGTGATTTGCGCGGCGTCGGCGCCTATGTGTTTCTTGACGTTGTCGCTGCTACCGGTGACCTGCGGGAGGCTGGCCAGGTAGTCGACGTTCTGGGTGATGCCCTGGAAAAACAGGTTCATCGCGTTACTGACCTGGCGGATTTCCCGGCTGCTGCCGTCAAGAAAATCCTCGCGGGCTTCGCCGCGCAGGTTGATGACCACCAAGGTGGCTACGAGGACGATGGGCAGTGCGGCGATGACCGCGAATGCCCAGGTCAGTTTCTGTTTGATGTTCATCGACGCTCCCGGAATTTATTTTTTTCGACACGCGAGGCAGGTAGAAACTGTATCGGCAGCGTCCGGGTTTTTTTGAATGAAAATGCCCGTATTTATTGGGTCTAGGCGCATTTGGCGACTATTCGGTCGGCTTCAGGCTAATATGGCATACCAAGTGTCTGGGCGTGGTGGTCAAACGTGTCAGTGACAGCACTCGCCCCCTTGTGCGAGATCTTTGAGTATCGGGCAGTCAGGCCGGTCATTGCCTTTGCAGTGGGCTACCAGTTCGCTCAAGGTGTCACGCAGGCTGGCCAACTCCTCAATGCGCCGGTTCAGTTCATCGATGTGTTGCAGAGCCAGAGCCTTCACATCAGCGCTGGCGCGTTGCCGGTCCTGCCACAGGGTCAGCAGCTTGCCCACCTCTTCCAGGGAAAACCCCAGGTCGCGTGAGCGCTTGATGAAGGCCAGGCTGTGCAGGTCCTCTGGCTGGTACAGGCGGTATCCGCTGTCGCTGCGGGTGGCCGGCTTGAGCAGGCCGATGGCTTCGTAGTAGCGGATCATCTTGGTGCTGAGCCCGCTGCGGCGGGCGGCCTGGCCGATATTCATGGGGCCTCCTGCGAGGTGCTGGTGGGTTTCCAGGTCTTGAGCCACAAGGCATTGCTCACCACGCTGACGCTGGACAACGCCATGGCGGCGCCGGCCAGTACCGGGTTCAGGTAACCCAGCGCGGCCAGTGGGATGCCGATGAGGTTATAGATGAATGCCCAGAACAGGTTCTGGCGAATTTTCGCATAGGTCTTGCGGCTGATTTCCAGGGCGGCAGGCACCAGGCGCGGGTCGCCACGCATCAGTGTGATGCCGGCTGCCTGCATGGCCACGTCGGTGCCCCCGCCCATGGCGATGCCGATATCGGCGGCGGCAAGCGCTGGGGCATCGTTGATACCGTCGCCGACCATCGCCACCACACCGTGCTTTTTCAGTTCGGCTACCGTGGCGGCCTTGTCGGCTGGCAGCACTTCGGCGTGCACGTCGTCGATGCCGAGGGTATCGGCTACCACCTTGGCGCTTCCACGATTGTCGCCGGTCAGCAGGTGGCTGCTGATATGGCGCTTGCGCAGGGCTGCGATGGCCTGGTCGGCACCGGGCTTGATGCTGTCGCCGAAGGCGAACAGCCCCAGCACGCGAGGTTGTGCGCCTCGTTCAATCAGCCAGGACAGGGTACGGCCTTCGGCTTCCCAGGCCTGTGCTTCTGTGGCGAGGGCGCCGGGTTGCAGGTTGCACTCGTCGAGCAGGCGCCGGTTGCCCAGCGCCAGTTCGCGGCCTTCCACCCGGCCAGCGATGCCGCGGCCGGTAAGCGACTGGCTGTCGGCTACCGTGGGAACCTTTAGGCCTTGCTCGGTGCAGGCGTCGAGTACCGCCTTGGCCAAGGGGTGTTCGCTGCCACGTTGCAGGGCCCCCGCCAGGCGGTGCAACTCGGCACTATCACCGACCAGGGCCTGGCTGTGGACAACGCGCGGGCTGCCGGAGGTGAGCGTTCCGGTTTTGTCGAACACCACGCGGTTCACCGCATGTGCGCGCTCCAGCGCCTCGGCGTCCTTGATCAGGATGCCGTGGCGCGCGGCAACGCCTGTACCCGCCATGATCGCTGCAGGTGTGGCCAGGCCAAGGGCGCAAGGACAGGCAATCACCAGCACGGCAACGGCATTGATCAGCGCGGTCTCCAGCGGGGCGCCGGCCAGCGACCAACCGATCAGGGTCAGCAGTGCGATTACCAGCACGGCCGGGACGAAGATCTGGCTGACCCGGTCCACCAGTTTCTGGATGGGTGCCTTGGCCGCCTGGGCGTCTTCGACCAGGCGGATGATGCGGGCCAGCACGGTTTCTGTGCCCAATGCCCTGGTGCGCACCAGCAGCCGGCCCTCGCCGTTGATCGCGCCGCCGGTAACGCTATCGCCGGGTTGCTTGGGCACTGGCAGGCTCTCGCCGCTGATCAGGGCTTCGTCAGCGTGGCTGCTGCCTTCTTCCACTTCACCATCGACCGGGAAGCGCTCCCCTGGCTTGACCAGCACCAGGTCACCGAGCCGCAATTGGGCAATTGCAACGTCTTCTTCATGGTCATCGACCACCCTCACTGCACGCTCTGGGCGCAGCGCTTCGAGGGCCCGTATGGCGCTGGCGGTCTGGCGTTTGGCCCGGCTTTCCAGGTACTTGCCCAGCAACACCAGGGCGATCACCACCGCCGATGCCTCGAAGTACAGGTGCGGGGCCATCCCGGTAGAGGCCTTGGCCCATTGGTACAGGCTAAGACCGTAACCGGCACTGGTGCCCAGCGCGACCAGCAGGTCCATGTTGCCGGCGCCGGCGCGCACAGCCTTGTAGGCCGCCACATAAAAGCGTGCGCCAAGAATGAACTGCACGGGGGTGGCCAGCGCGAATTGCGCCCAGGCCGGCAGCATCCAGTGCAGACCAAACGGTTGAACCAGCATCGGCAACACCAGGGGCAGGGCCAGCAAAAGGGCAGCGCCGACGGCCAGACGTTCGTTGCGCAGGCGGCGCTGGACGGCTTCCTGGTCATTGTTGACCGACAGCGGCAGGCTGGCACTGTAGCCGGCCTTTTCGACCGCGCCGAGCAGCAGGTTGTCATCAAGGCCCTGCAGCACCTGAAGGTGGGCACGTTCGTTGGCAAGGTTGACACTGACCTGTTCAACGCCCGGTAGTTTACCGAGCGCGCGCTCGACTCGGCCGACGCAACTGGCGCAGGTCATGCCATCGATCTGTAGCTCTACGGTGCGGGTCGGTACCTCGTATCCGGCGCCGCGCACAGCCTCGACCAGGGCGGGCAGGCTGCCGGCCGGGGCCTGGACCCTGGCCTGTTCGTTGGCGAGGTTGACGCTGACCTGTTCAGCGCCGCTGACCTTGCGCAAAGCGCGCTCGACCCGGCCGGCACAGCTGGCGCAGGTCATGCCGGCGATCGGCAGGTCGAATACAGTGGATGCGGGCATGGCTCTCCTCCTTGGACAGGCCACCAGCATCAACCTTGCCATGTGGGGAAGGTCAATAGTCCAGGTTGGCTCGCCTCAATACCAGCCCATTGTGGCCCATGGCAATGCGGTACTTGTTGATCTGGCCCGCCTGCAGGGTCAGTCGCGTGCTGCGCTGGTCTTCCAGGCCGGGCGCGCAGCCGGGCATCTGCCCCGGCAGCAGGCGCAAGCGTACGTCAACAGGGCCGGGCGGCAGGTTGAAAGAGGTCGACTGTTCCTGGAACACGCGCCCGGAAAGCTGGTCGTTGAGGTAGACGCCGATTTCGCAGCTGGTGGCCACTTCCAGGCGTTCGCGTGAAATGATCAGCACGCTGTAGTCCGAGTTGCCTTCGGCGCTTGCCGGTGGCACCGCGGCCAGCGTGCCCAATAGCCCGACAACGCCCAGTGCTGTCCTGAACATGAAGAATCTCCTGCTTGCCGAATCGTCAAAGGCGCAGCTTGGCCGAGGTTGGTGCGGATTTCCAGCCCGGCCGTTGGATGCAGAACTTGACCTTGCCCCGATGGCAAGCTTGAAACTGAGTTAAACCCTGAAGGAGGCAACACCCATGCAAGTGTTCAACGTACAAGGCATGACTTGTGGCCACTGCGTTAAGGCGGTGACCCGCGCGGTGCAGGAACAGGATGCAAACGCCCAGGTCGAGGTCGACCTGGCCGGCAAGCAGGTGCGTGTGCAGAGCGCTCTGGGTGCTGAGCAGTTGCTGGCTGCGATTCGTGAAGAGGGCTACCAGGCTGAGGTGGCTTGAGTTGGAAGGGGCCGTGTTTGCGGCCCTGTTTTGTTGCAAATGTTTTCATGCTGATACTGTCCACTGCAGGTAGACTTACGCACTTGCTTAGCCTGCTATGGATTCCTGATGAACCTGCGAATGGTGCTTATCCTGGGCGCACTCAGTGCGTTCGGGCCGCTGGCGATCGACTTCTACCTGCCCGCCTTCCCGGCCATGGCGCAGGCGTTCGCCACCGACGAAAAACATGTCCAGACCACTCTGGCTGCCTACTTCCTCGGCTTGTCGCTGGGGCAACTGGCCTATGGGCCGATGGCCGACCGCTTTGGCCGGCGCAAACCGCTGCTGTTCGGCGTAGCGCTGTTTACCCTGGCGTCGCTGGCCTGTGCCTACGCGCCTAACCTCGACACGCTGATCCTGGCACGCTTCGTCCAGGCGTTGGGCGGCTGCGCCGGCATGGTGTTGTCACGGGCCATCGTCAGCGACAAGTGCGACCCGGTGGCGTCGGCCAAAGTGTTCTCACAACTGATGCTGGTGATGGGGTTGGCGCCCATTCTGGCGCCGATGCTCGGCGGCGTACTGGTTAACCTGGCTGGTTGGCAGTCGATTTTCCTGACATTGAGCCTGTTCAGCGCTGCTTGCCTGGTGGCGGTCGGCCTGGGGTTGCCCGAGAGCTTACCCGCGCATATGCCACGCCAGCCTTTATCCGGCGCATTGCGCCAGTACTTGCGGTTGTTGGCTGACCGCACGTTCTTTGGCCATGCCCTGACAGGGGGGATCGCCATCGCGGGTATGTTTGCCTACATCGCGGGTTCACCTTTCGTGTTCATCAAGCTCTATGGTGTGCCGGCCGAACACTACGGCTGGCTGTTCGGTACCAATGCGGCAGGTTTCATCCTGGTGGCGCAGATCAACGCGCGCATGCTGGCTAAGCGTGGTCCGGCCTTCCTGCTGGTGCGTGCCGTCTGGCTGTACCTGGTCGCGGCCCTGGCGTTGCTCGCTGTAGCAGCGCTGCGCCCGGCTGAACTATGGCCATTGCTGGTGCCGCTGTTCATCTGCATCGCCAGCCTGGGCTGCATCATCCCCAATGCTTCGGCGTGCGCCATGAGCGGCCAGGGCGCACGCGCCGGCAGCGCCTCGGCCTTGATGGGGTGCCTGCAATTCAGCGTTGCCGCAGGCGCGGCAGCTTTGGTCAGCCTGCTGCACGACGGCAGTGCAGTGCCCATGGCGTTGGTAATCAGCCTGTGCGGGGCACTGGTGGTCAGTGTTGCGCTGTTGACCCGGCGCTTGCAGGCCACGCGTCCGGCTTGAGCGGGTGAGGCGCGCGCAAACGGGCTTCCAGCGTGACGACGAAGGCACGTGCTTCTGCTTCGCTGCGGAAGCTCACCACATGCTGGTCGAGCCTGACCTCCCAGGGGCAGTTGGGGTTGCGGTTGGACGCACTGACGATAATCTCCATCGCGGCATACCTCCGAATGGTGGGGAGAGCGGGTCAAGTGTAGCGCTGCGGTTACGTGGTGCCAGGGCATGAATGGGTGTCCTGACTGGCGGTCAGGGCATTTTCCGGCAGGGGCGTCAGACGCTTCCAGATGCAATTTCTGCAGGGTGTCGAACCTTCGCTTTTATTTGCGCTATTTATGGAACGGCGCTGTCGGCAGAGTCGCTGCCCGCACGGGGCCATTCTTCCTCGTGCGTTGTTTCTTCCCTTTTATTTCGCGGTCTGATGCCTGTCACCTAAAACTGAGGCGGGGGCCGTTCGCCTTCCTCAATCGATCAAGGGGTGCCCTACCCATCCCCCTTTGACTCACAGGTCTGTCTGCACGGCTGCCAGAGGGGGCTTTCATGCGGCTTATACTGACCCCGGTGCCAGGCCGGTAGCAGCTAGGGGGCAATCGGCGTTGCCAATGTTGGCCATTGGAATTCAGATGTGATCTTGCAGGGAGTTAAAGGGACATGAATACAGTCAGCAGTATCAGTCAGATTGCCGGCCTGATGGCCGACCCCAAGCGGAGCGCCATGTTGTGGGCGCTGATTGATGGCACGCCGCGACCGACCGATGAGCTGGCGATGATGGCTGGGTTGACCTCCTCCTCAGCCTGCGCCCATTTGTCATTGCTGTCTTCGGCAGGCCTGCTCAGGCTTGAGGCGCGCGGTCGCAAGCGTTACTTCCGGCTGGCGACGCCCCAGGTGGGCGCAGCCGTAGAAGCCTTGGCCAGTGTGCAACTGGGTAATGACAGAGGCGCGCAGGCCAAGCCGCTGCCGATGCCAATGTCGATGCGCCGGGCGCGTCGCTGCGCTGATCACCTGGGCGGCGAGCTGGCCGGTGAGCTCTATCACCGATTGGTGGTAGCAGGCTGGCTGGAGGGCAGCGTGCATCAGATGATGGTCAGTGAGAAGGGCCGAGCGCAGTTGGCAAGCATTGGCGTCTATATCGATGCACTGGCACCTCAGCAGCAGCGCGGTTGCGTGATCTGCCACTGTAATGAGTGGAGCGACCAGGGGCCTCATCTTGGCGGTAGCCTGGGGCAGGCCTTGCTCACCTTGTTCCTGCAATCGGGATGGATACGTGAGGCCGAGAATACGCGGGCATTGCAGATCTCGGCCCTGGGGATTCAGCAGATCAATCGCATTGCCCGCGTTCCGACGTTGCAGGTGGGGTAACTGCAACGCCGTGTCCGGTCAGACCAACCGTGCGTCCAGGCTGTTCTGCGCGAGGCGGCGAGCCTGGTCTTCGGTCATGCCCAGGTGAATGTGCAAGGCATGGAAGTTTTCGGTGACGTAGCCGCCGAAGTAGGCGGGGTCATCCGAGTTCACGGTCACTTTCACGCCGCGCTCGAGCATGTCGAGGATGTTGTGCTGGCTCATGTGGTCGAACACACAGAGTTTGGTATTGGACAGTGGGCACACGGTGAGCGGGATCTGCTCGTCGATGATGCGTTGCATCAGGCGCTCGTCTTCCATGGCGCGCACGCCATGGTCGATGCGCTTGATCTTGAGCAGGTCGAGGGCTTCCCAGATGTACTCGGGTGGGCCTTCCTCGCCAGCGTGGGCCACCGCCTCGAAGCCTTCGCTGCGGGCACGGTCGAAGACGCGCTGGAACTTGCTCGGCGGGTGGCCTTTCTCGGAGCTGTCCAGGCCTACCGCGATGAACGCGTCGCGGAAGGGCAGGGCCTGGTCCAAGGTTTTTTGTGCTTCTTCTTCGCTCAGGTGGCGCAGGAAGCTCAGGATGAGGCCGCTGCTGATACCCAGCTGCTCACGACCATCCTTGAGTGCCTGGTTGATACCATTGAGCACCACTTCGAACGGGATGCCACGGTCAGTGTGGGTCTGTGGGTCGAAGAACGGTTCGGTGTGGATGACATTCTGCGCCTTGCAGCGCTGCAGGTAGGCCCAGGTCAGGTCGTAGAAGTCCTGCTCAGTGCGCAACACGTCCGCACCTTGGTAATAAAGGTCGAGGAATTCCTGCAGATTGTTGAAGGCGTAAGCGCTACGCAGGGCTTCGACGTCGTTCCAGGGCAGGGCGATCTTGTTGCGCTCGGCCAGGGCGAACAGCAGCTCGGGTTCCAGTGAGCCTTCCAGGTGCAGGTGCAGTTCAGCCTTGGGCAGGGCGTTCAACCATTCATACATAGTGGGTGTTCTCAAATCAGGTACGGTTGCCGCCATTCTACAGGGCCAGGCCGGGCATTGCGCCCGGCCTGGCCCTGCATTGTTTCAACCACCGATCAGGTTCAACTCACCAGACGAGCGATTCGCCCTTGTAATTGATGAAGCGCAGCCCGCCATTGCCGCTTTGCGCCTTGATCTGTTCGAGCATGCCTTGGGTACTGGTGAGTACGTCGATTTCGGCGTTTTCGCCGCCCATGTCGGTCTTTACCCAACCCGGGTGCATGGCCAATACGCAAAGGTCAGGTCGCTGCAGATCGACCACGAAGCTGTTGATCATCGAGTTCAGGGCGGCCTTGCTGGCCTTGTACAGGCAGACCTCGCCACCGTCGGGGATGGTCACGCTACCCAGGATCGAGCTCATGAACGCCAACACGCCCGAGCCTTCACGCACCTGGCCGGCCAGGCGTCGGGCGACGCGGATCGGCGCCACGGCGTTGGTCATGAACAGGTCGCCGATTTCATTGCGCTGCACGGTTTCCAGGTCCTGCGGCAGCGGCCCCATGACGCCGGCATTGACGAACACCAGGTCGAACACTTCACCTTGCAGGCGCTGCTTCAGGCCATCGAGCTGTGCGGTGTCGTTCATTTCCAGCTGCTCGACGCGTACCCCAGGCACTTCGCCGAGTGCGCCGGTTTTTTGCGGGTCGCGCACCGTGGCTGTAATGTTCCAGCCATCTTCGTGAAGGCGCTGCACCAGGCCAAGGCCAAGCCCGCGGGAGGCGCCGATGATGAGGGCAGTTCGTGGAGTGGTCATAGGAGCATTCCTGTCGCGGTAGAAGAAAAGGATTTGAGCATACTTCAGCCTGGCGTCATGCGCCGCATCAACACTGGTCAAGAAATGAGCAATGGCGTTTGGCTGTGTGCGCCCGGGTGCTTCGCTTGTTGGCTAACGGGTTATCCACAGGCTATTCCACAGTTAATGTGTGCAAACTGCCAGGCGGCCGGAGTGTCATACGCTTGACGATTGGGGATAACTCTTGACAGCTCAGCGGGTCGAGCTTTTCATCACGCAGTGGTCAAAAAACGCTCAATGCTCTGCAGGCCTTGATGGGCGTGGCCTGCATCAGAATGCCCCAAGCTTATCCACAGGCAGGCCCACAGTTGTTGTGGGCAAAGGTCAGCAGGCTTCCAAGAGGATGCGCCCGCGGCTGATGTCGGCCAGTTGCTGTTGCAGCGCGCCGATGTGTGCTTCGCCTACCGCAATGTGCAGATCCACCCCGTTGGCGGTGAATTGTTCTTCCAGCACCAGTGCGTCGACTTCTGCCAGGCGCAGTTTGACCAAGGCCAGTTCGCTGAAGCTGCAGCTGCAGCGGTACTCGCTGCGTTGCACCAGCAGCCTTTTCGGCGCCTGCTGCAGGCACTTGTTGGCACCGCCACCATAAGCCCGGGCCAGGCCGCCGGTGCCTAGCTGGATGCCGCCGTACCAGCGGATCACCAATACCACGACCTGGTCACAGTCCTGGGCTTCGATGGCAGCCAGGATTGGCCTGCCGGCCGTGCCGCCGGGTTCGCCGTCATCGCTGCTGCGGTATTGCCCGCCCAGCTTCCAGGCCCAGCAGTTGTGCGTGGCAGCCGGGTCGCTATGGCGTTCAATGAAACCCATCGCCTCGGCGGCACTGGATATCGGGCCGGCGAGGGTGATGAAGCGGCTCTTGCGGATTTCCTCGCGAAACTCGCAGAGGTCGAGCAGGGTAGAAGGCATAAGTCGATGTCAGGCACTCGGCGCGATGCCGCACCCCTTGAGGATGATGTGGATAAGGTTGTTGCTCGCATCTTCCATGTCTTGCTTGGTCAGGCGGCTGCGGCCGGTCACCTGGCAGATCTGGGTAGCGAAGTCGGCATAGTGCTGGGTGCTGCCCCAAAGCAGGAATATCAGGTGAACCGGGTCTACCGGGTCCATCTTGCCTGCGGCGATCCAGGCCTCGAACACCGCCGCCCGGCCCCGGAACCACTCGCGGTAGTCGGCGCTGAAGTACTCGGTCAGGCAGGTGCCTCCGCTGATCACCTCCATGGCGAAGATCCGCGAGGCTTGCGGATTGCGCCGGGAGAATTCCATCTTGGTGCGGATGTAATGGCTCAACGCAGCACCGGGGTCGTCATCAACGCTCAAGGCGTTGAAGGTGCTGTCCCAGAGCTCGATGATGTTGCTCAACACGGCAATGTACAGGCCGAGCTTGTTGGTGAAGTAGTAATGCAGGTTGGCCTTGGGCAAGCCGGCCTTCAGCGCAATGGTGTTCATGCTGGTGCCCTTGAAGCCATGGCGGGCGAACTCGTCTTCGGCGGCCTGGATGATGGCCTGTTCGTTCTTCTGGCGGATGCGGCCAGCGGGCTTGCCCGAGGCGGATAGGCGATGCGCAGGGACTTCTAGGGTCATGGACGATTCCGTACAGGTCTGTGGCAACGGATGTCGGACAAGATTACCTTCCTGCGCTCAAGTAACAAGCATTAGCGTCACAAGCAGGCATCAGCGTGTCGCAGCCAGGCTTTCAAGGAAGCTTTCCAGTACCAGGTTCGGCCGCCGGCCCTTGCGCGTTACCCAGCTCAGGCTCAGGTCATAGAAGCGCTGCGAGGGCTTGAGGGCGCGCAGGCGACCTTGCTGAACCCAGAACGTGGCGTAGTGGTCGGGCAGGTAGCCGATGTAGCGGCCGGTAAGGATCAGAAATGCCATGCCCTCACGGTCCGAGGCGCTGGCGGTGCAGTTCAGGGCCTGATAATGGGCCTGAATTTCAGCGGGCAAGCGGAAGGTCGGAGCGATCGCCTCCTGGCTGTTGAGGCGGGCTTCGTCGATCTGTTGATCGTCGGCATAGAACAGCGGATGGCCAACCGCGCAATAGAGCAGCGAGCGTTCGCTGTACAGCGGTTGGTACTCAAGGCCGGATAGCGGGCTGGTCTGCGGCACCACGCCGACATGCAGGCTGCCATCGAGTACACCCTGCTCGACCTGGCTTGGGGCGATCATGCGGATCTGGATGCGCACCTCGGGGCCGCGATCCTTGAGTTCGGCCAATGCATGAGTGATGCGCATGTGCGGCAGGGTCACCAGGTTGTCGGTCAAACCGATGTTCAGCTCCCCGCGCAGATGCTGGTGCAGGCCGTTGACTTCGGTACGGAAGGTTTCCAGCGCGCTGAGCAGTTGCAGCGCCGAATGGTAGACCTCGCGGCCTTCCTCGGTCAGCGAAAAACCGGCGCGGCCACGCTGGCAGAGGCGCAGGCCCAAGCGTTGCTCCAGGTCATTCATCTGCTGGCTGATGGCCGAGCGGCCAATGCCCAGCACGTTTTCGGCAGCCGAGAAGCCGCCGCACTCGACCACGCTGCGGTAGATCTTCAGCAGGCGGATGTCGAAATCGCTGACTTGGGCGAGGGGGTCGGGGCGTCGGCTCATAAGTTTAGTCTTGCGCTACCTGAAGATTAGAAATGTAGTCTTTTTCAGACTTTATCCACGTGCGAATTTAGCTGCAACAACATCCATCGTTGCCTATTCGTTTTTCGAGGAACCGCCGATGAACATGCCCGAAACCGCTCCTGCCGGTATCGCAAGCCAGCTCAAGCTGGATGCGCACTGGATGCCTTACACCGCCAACCGCAATTTCCATCGCGACCCACGGCTGATCGTGGCGGCCGAAGGCAATTACCTGGTCGATGACAAAGGGCGCAGGATCTTCGATGCCTTGTCGGGCCTGTGGACCTGCGGTGCCGGGCATACCCGCAAGGAAATTACCGAGGCGGTTGCACGTCAGCTCGGCACCCTGGATTACTCCCCTGCCTTCCAGTTCGGTCACCCGCTTTCGTTCCAGTTGGCCGAGAAGATCACCGCGCTGACCCCCGGTGACCTGAATCACGTCTTCTATACCAACTCCGGTTCCGAGTGCGCCGATACCGCGCTGAAGATGGTCCGCGCCTACTGGCGCCTGAAGGGCCAGGCCACCAAGACCAAAATCATTGGCCGTGCCCGTGGTTACCACGGTGTGAACATCGCCGGTACCAGCCTGGGTGGCGTAAACGGCAACCGCAAGATGTTTGGCCAGCTACTGGACGTCGACCATTTGCCGCACACTGTGCTGCCGGTCAATGCCTTCTCCAAAGGCCTGCCGGAAGAGGGCGGCATCGCCCTGGCTGATGAAATGCTCAAGCTGATCGAACTGCACGATGCGTCGAACATCGCAGCTGTGATTGTCGAGCCGCTTGCGGGTTCGGCTGGTGTACTGCCGCCGCCTAAGGGCTACCTGAAGCGCCTGCGTGAAATCTGCACCCAGCACAATATCCTGCTGATCTTCGACGAAGTCATCACCGGCTTCGGTCGCATGGGCGCCATGACGGGTTCCGAGGCCTTTGGCGTGACCCCTGACCTTATGTGCATCGCCAAGCAGGTCACCAACGGCGCCATTCCGATGGGCGCGGTGATCGCCAGCAGCGAGATCTACCAGACCTTCATGAACCAGCCGACCCCGGAATACGCTGTGGAATTCCCGCACGGCTATACCTACTCGGCCCACCCGGTAGCCTGTGCCGCCGGTATCGCCGCGCTGGACCTGCTGCAGAAGGAAAATCTGGTGCAGTCCGCCGCCGAGCTGGCGCCGCACTTCGAGAAGCTGTTGCACGGCGTGAAGGGCACCAAGAACGTCGTCGATATCCGTAACTACGGCCTGGCCGGCGCGATCCAGATCGCTGCCCGCGATGGCGATGCCATTGTCCGTCCGTATGAAGCCGCGATGAAGCTGTGGCAAGCCGGCTTCTACGTGCGCTTTGGCGGCGACACCTTGCAGTTTGGCCCAACGTTCAATACACAGCCGCAGGAACTGGACCGTCTGTTCGACGCGGTCGGTGAAGCGCTGAACAAGATCGACTGATCTTTCCGATTCTGACGTAAGGCGCGTGAGCTTTTTGCGCGCCAGCATCAACCTTCTTTATCTGGAGTTTTGCATGAGCATTGTTCAGCACCTGATCCACGGCGAGCTGGTTTCCAAGGGTGAGCGCACCGCCGATGTCTTCAACCCGTCCACTGGCCAGGCAGTACGCAAGGTCGAGCTGGCCAGCCGCGCGACCGTTCAGGAAGCGATCGACTCTGCCAAGGCTGCATTCCCGGCCTGGCGCAACACCCCGCCGGCCAAGCGTGCCCAGGTGATGTTCCGCTTCAAGCAACTGCTGGAGCAGAACGAAGCACGCATCTCGCAGATGATCAGCGAAGAGCATGGCAAGACGCTGGAAGACGCGGCAGGCGAACTCAAGCGCGGTATCGAGAACGTCGAGTTCGCCTGCGCAGCGCCTGAGGTGCTCAAGGGTGAATATAGCCGTAACGTCGGCCCGAACATCGATGCCTGGTCCGACTTCCAGCCGCTGGGCGTGGTCGCCGGTATTACGCCGTTCAACTTCCCGGCCATGGTCCCCCTGTGGATGTACCCGTTGGCCATCGCTTGCGGTAACGCCTTTATCCTCAAGCCGTCCGAGCGTGACCCGAGTTCGACCTTGTACATTGCCCAGTTGCTGCTGGAGGCCGGCCTGCCCAAGGGTATCCTCAACGTGGTGCACGGGGACAAGGAAGCTGTGGACGCGCTGATCGAGGCGCCGGAAGTGAAAGCGCTGAGCTTTGTGGGCTCGACCCCGATCGCCGAGTACATTTATGCCGAAGGCACCAAGCGCGGCAAGCGCGTGCAAGCCTTGGGTGGCGCGAAGAACCACGCAGTGCTGATGCCGGATGCCGACCTGGATAACGCCGTCAGCGCACTGATGGGCGCTGCCTACGGTTCGTGCGGCGAGCGTTGCATGGCTATTTCGGTGGCGGTGTGTGTGGGCGACCAGGTTGCCGATGCGCTGATCGCCAAGCTGGAGCCGCAGATCAAGGCGCTCAAGATCGGTGCCGGCACCTCGTGCGGCCTGGACATGGGGCCGCTGGTGACTGCTGCTGCCCGTGACAAGGTAGTGGGGTACATCGATGACGGTGTTGCTGCTGGCGCCAAGCTGGTGGTGGATGGCCGTGGTTTCCGTGTGGCGGGTAATGAAGACGGCTACTTCGTGGGTGGCAGCCTGTTCGACAAGGTGACGCCAGAGATGCGCATCTATAAAGAAGAGATCTTCGGCCCTGTGCTGTGCGTGGTGCGTGTGAACAGTCTGGAGCAGGCCATGCAGCTGATCAACGATCACGAGTATGGTAACGGGACCTGTATCTTTACCCGTGATGGTGAGGCGGCACGCCTGTTCTGTGACGAGATCGAAGTGGGCATGGTTGGTGTGAACGTGCCGCTGCCGGTGCCTGTGGCGTACCACAGCTTTGGTGGCTGGAAGCGCTCGCTGTTTGGCGACCTGCATGCTTATGGGCCGGATGGGGTACGGTTCTATACCCGTCGCAAGGCGATTACCCAGCGTTGGCCGCAACGAGCGAGCCATGAGGCGTCGCAATTTGCCTTCCCTAGCCTTTAAGGCGTGAGAAGCGAAGCGGGAGGCCGACAGGCCTCCCCGCTTTGTTTTAGGCGATATCAAGGTTTATTGAAATTAAGCCTTGACGGGCGTTCTAATCCCCTTATAATGCGCC
>NZ_JBHFCS010000020.1:0-101439 GCF_044143025.1 Pseudomonas sp. TR47
AAGGCGCTTGGCCAACCTCGCTAGGAATCCGCTCCCTGGGGTACCTCGCACAGGCAGTCGACCTCAGCACCCGTTAGCTCATTGCGCGCAGCTTTGCCAAAATAATGGAAGAATGACTGATCGGACCAATTACCTCATGCGTCCTTTGCGCCATACCCAGCATGGCACTTGGGACATTCCCACTGACCGACAAATCGGAATTCGCTGGCCAAGTCGGTCAAGCGCATCTTGCGCTCATCGCTGTCCCAGCAAGCGGTGCAGAAGCGACCAGCCTCGCCTTCAAAGGTATAGACCCCTCAGAGTTGTAGGTGAGTTTACCTTTGTCTCGCTGCTCGATCAGCTGCTTCAGCCTGACTATCTCCTCTTGCGCCAATGCCAATTTCATCTTCAACTCCCCAGACTCAAGTTTCGCATCAGCCAAGGCGCTGTGAAGATCTGCCAGTATCATTTTGAAATCCGCGTCTCCGACCTTTTTCGAGAGGTCTCGCAGCTTCCCTGACGCTTCAAGCGCCTGCTGAATCAGAGCCATCAAATCCATAGAAATACACCGCCTTGCTGAGTGATATCGGTCGAACGTATGCAGTTCGATGATTGTAGGTGTGGAATTGAAAAAGGTCGGGCCTTTAGCCGCTGAGCCAGCCTATACCGGGAACCCGCGCCTTAATGCGATCTTGACCATCTTAATCGTGCCGAAGGAAACTCATCGGCGACCTTAATCCTAGAGCTGAGTATGGATGAGCATCGCGATCCACCTGCACGGGAAACGCCGCCGGCCTCAGCAAAATCACTCGCGGCTGATCGGAAAACCGAACGGAGAATGCTGAGTGATGCATACTGCTAACAGTTATGTGAAAAGGCTCCGGCGGGTATCAGCCATATCTGCTGCAGCGATCCTTAGCTCCTTCGCTGGAGGTGCTTGTGGCTACTCCCTTCGCACGCATCCAGATTAGGCGCGAGCCTCCCACTGAATCGAAGGCGCCTGAAAGAAAGGCAGCCTTGATTGCTACCTTGTCGATTGAGGCCAATTCAGACCGGACGATCGATGCGTACCTCAGCGGGCTGCACATGTACAACGACCTATTCGAGTGGAGGCTGAGCGAATATCCCCAAAAAGCGCTAGACCTCATTATCGACTGCTTCCTCCCCGCAGAATCGGTACCCCAATCGATATTGGAGGAAGGCGTTTCTGCAGGCATAATCCGCTCTAAGCTTTTCCAAAGCGGAGACTGGATATCAGCCAGGCAGTGGATGCATCTGGCCTCGTTCAGCAACCCTGGGGTCGAGCTAGACCCTAATGAGTTGCTAGCTAGTGGGAAGATCTTTTCTCTGCGACCGGGCAAGGTTGATTTTTTTCCTATATATGGGTTGGACGGTAGCAATGGATACCAACCGATTCACAGCCTTTGCGATGTTTTGTCGGTGCTAACTGCCCGGATGAATGACTGGTCAATCGCAGCATGGTTCCAGTCGGAAAATACTTCTCTTGGCGGGGTCGCACCGAAAGCACTGCTGGCGTTTGCACCAGACAAGGTACTGGCCGCGGCGAAGATAAAACCTAGGCGGAATCGTGTCAGCAGATAATTGCATCCAGATCCTGCGCAAGGACTTACGACGCCTCTAAACCCGGCGTCCCTGGCCAACGATTTTTTGAGTGCGCTTCGCCACATGCGTACGAGACGTTCGGCGCCTGCTGCCCTTTCCAATTGCGAATGGCGCCTCAAGGAATATAAGATGAAAAGTAACCAAGCACTCCCAAGCCCCGACATCCAACGACCTCTCTTCCGCGATTGCTACTCGACATTGATCAGCGCAGTTGATGCGAGGTATGACGTTCGCGGATATTTGCTCTCGGAACTAGTGAAGTTATGCCTAAAAAACCGAGCGACAATCCCGCTTGCCAAGCGCCACTATTACGAAGGGTGTGTTCGGACAGAGGCCATAACTTATTTGGAGCAACTAACGACTCATCTACTATTCGGCCCTAATGGACGACTCTCGCCCGATGAATATCGATACAGCCAAAATTGATGCTTTTAAGGTTTTCGCTCTAGCGCGAAAGTCGATTGAATGCCGATTAATCACAAAGCAGATTATCGCTGAATTGGTCAACTTGGGCGAACTAATATTACGTAAATTTAGCAGTAAACGCCGTACTCGATTCGCAGTAAAAAATCTTGTACTTCCTCAAATCCGGAATGACTAACAAGCAACGCACAAGGTGAAATCCGGCCAAGACCCAATGCCGCTTCACACATCCAACGCATAGCAAGCGCTCGCCCTCCGAGCACTCTTTGAGCCTCGGCTAGGATCCATGCTTTTCGCCATTCGTAATAGCGCTGACCTACGGCCCAACACCCGAATTGAGCAGCCTCGCAAGGGCCGATGAGTCGAGTCGGTATCATTGACAAAGTTCCTTTCGGCCAAACCAAAAAAGCCACAGAAGGAGGATGTTAACTCAGATACGACCGAAGCCAGAAGCTTGAAGTTGACGTCACCTGATGGTTTTTTCTCAACGGGCAAGGAGGCATGCAGATGGAGGAAGGCGTCAATCGCTCGACATACACCCGACCAGAATGCACGCTAGTCGCATAGGTCTGTGGGCAGAAGCGATTGCGGGGTGCATTTCAGCTCAGTCGCTATTCTATAGAGCTTCTCGATAGTCAAATTCACTTCCCCTCTCTCTATCCGCCCTATGTAGCTCCGATCCATCTGGCAGGCGAAAGCTAAAGCATCTTGCGAAATCCCGACCACCCCTCTCTGCTCCCGGACTTTGCGTCCTAGAGCCCTCGCCAACTTTTGCATATCCGCCTCGGTGTACATAAGGCGGGACTATCAGCGTTTGCGGGTTGATCGGCGACGGATTATAATCCGCATTTGATGTATTTCTGCTAGCTAGGTGCCTGTATGAAACCTGCTTCATTCGCTCTCGACAGGCACGTCTACGAGCTCTTACAAAGCGGCGAGCTAGAAAGCTTCACCTGCCGCGGCTTTCGAGACGCTTACGCGCGGTCACATGGGGTCGCGCGCGAGCATACCTCTGATCTCCGCCGCTATATTTTCAGGCAGATCCTACGCCTCGAAAGGATCGAATGGGTCGTACGAGACCCAGAAAAGCGAGGCCGCGACCAGCTCTATCACCTCCGAGATCTACCATCGTCAGTCAACCTCCGATTGATTGACGAGGGGTTTCAATTCGTCGCACCTCGCCCCGAACTACCTGCAAGCGACATCGAAAAATATGCCTCGACCAACGAACATACAACTCGACGTCTCCAAGCAATGGTCAAAGAAACCCGCTTAGACTTCCTCACCTCAATGGGTGAAGCAGAAAGATACAAGCAACTATTGGATGATCTGCCACACCTTTACTCGAAACTGGAAAGCGACTACGTGGAAGCGAGAGATCGTAGCTCCCGCCTGCTAGGTCACCTTAAAGCGGTGGAAAAAACCCTAAAAATATTAGGTATTGAATGAACAGTAATCTAAGAGAGTGGCAGACATCATGTATCGAAAAAGCACTAAAACACTTTCAGGTGAATAGGCATTTCTTTTGCCAAGCAACGCCAGGAGCAGGTAAGACGAGAATGGCCGGCGAGCTGGCAAAAGAGCTGCTCAAAAAAGATGTTATCGATCTCGTGCTGTGCTTCGCGCCATCCTGTCAAGTAGTCGATGGCTTTAGGGCAACATTCTCAAAAATTCTTGGACGTCGAATGGATGGATATGTGGGAGCAATTGGTGATGCTTCTACTTACCAAGGAATGGATGCGAAAGGTGAAGAGTTTTGGGACCTATTTAAACAGTATAGAGTGTTCGCCATATTTGACGAAATTCACCATTGCGCAGGTTATGACCTTCAAGCCAGCAACACTTGGGGAGCGACGATTATAGCCAAAATAGAACAACAAGCGACGCTAACATTATCGTTGTCAGGCACACCTTGGAGAACAGATGATAAGGCTATTGCACTTGGACGGTATTCAGCGCCGGCGAGAACTTTGACCTGCGATTATCGCTATGGACTTCAGCAAGCCATCGACGACAACGTTTGTAGATCCCCCAGAATAACCTTGATTGACAATCACAATCTGCAGTTGACCCAAAAAAACCAGCAGAGCCGACTAACATCTAATTATGAAAACTTCGCGCATCTACTTGAAAGCTCACCACTTTGCTTCGAGGATATTCTTTGGAATGACGATATAATAGATCACATTCTCGAACTGGGATGTAGAAAATTAGCTGAAATAAGAAAAGGAAATCCATCTGCTGCTGGACTTATCGTCGCAACAGACACTAATCACGCCAAGTTAATCGAAAACAAGCTGCAAAGCCGTGGCGAAAACTGCCGTGTGGCTACGACGAAAACTGGTAGCGCGCAGGCTAGCATTAACGAGTTCAGATCGGGGATAGGTTGCTGGATTGTTGCGGTTGGCATGATCAGCGAGGGCACTGACATCCCACGCTTACAAGTTTGCTGTTATCTCAGTCGCATTCGTACAGAGCTGCATTACCGTCAGGTCCTTGGTAGAATTTTGAGGCGAACAGGGATCAATGATGATCAAGCATGGTTGTTTGTGGTAGCTGAGCCTTCACTAATAGAATACTCAAGGCGCATCTCTGAGGATCTACCTGAGGATCTGGCTGTTTTCAGCATGCAGACAGCAACGCCAATTGAGGAGCAAGAAGCTTTAACAGGCTGGGAGAATAAAGACTTTGAAGCTTGGCCAATGTCCACAGCAGATACTCATCTACCATCCAAGGTCGATTACCTTGCATATGCGCCAGATTGGCACTCAGCCACGACCTACGAACTGGGCGTATCTTCGCAGTTTCGATCCGAGCTATTGGAAATCTTATAGATATACACGATCGCGAACTCCTAAAGCCAATCAGGCCGACTCAATTGCTCATACCAGGATCTGGTCTAGACTATAAGTACTGCTCCATACACACCCGCTTTCAATGAGTTAGGCGATGCGAAGCTGCTTACCATCCAACCGATACTTGCCAGGTGTTTGCAATGGCTTACGTCATAAAGGTTAAAGCCCGCTACCAGAACGACCAAACCGGCCGAACCCTAAAGCTCCCAGCATTATTGACCGAAAGTGGATTATTAATATCACATCTTCGCTACCTTGCTTATAACAGCAAGAAGAGCTCTTCTTGGAAAGAGAAATCTACACAAGCCGTTAAGCTACTAATAGAGTACATTAACGCTAACGTGGGCTTATTTAAAAAAACAACAAAGCTTCTCACCTCATTTGTAAGAGCCTTAGAAGAAGGTACAATTGATCCTAGAACGCTAAAAGACCCCTCGCACCTCTATTGGCTTCCAAAATCTAGCGAACACTGCTCAGACCTCCTGTTCTTAATAACAGATTATACCGATTGGCTTACCCGCCAAAATGAGTTCGAAATTAAACCCGCCAATCCTTTCAGGCAAGCCACCTCTACGGAGCAGCGGATGAACTGGTGCGCTTTCCACCACAAGCGAAATAGAATATTTTTGAATCATCTCATGGACCCGGACAAACACGCCGAAGCTTTAAGCACCATTCGCGAAATAAAAGGACCGCAGCGTCCCCCTGAAAATATTGCACCTGCAATCAGATTCCCTGAAGATAAAATTGATTCATTGATAAAACAGGGCTTTATTATCCCTAACACCATACATCCCGACAGATCGACTCCTGACTACAAAGGTCAAGCCTTAACTCTGCTAATGCACTATGGTGGTTTGCGTAAGTCAGAAGCGCTGCATCTTTACTTGTCAGACATTATTGTAGACAGCAAGAATAACGAAGCCATTGTTAGAGTTTTCCACCCGTCTAACGGTAAACCCCCAGACAAACAATATTTTACCCGTAAGCAATTTCTAGCAATACATTACGGGTTAATACCTCGCACCGAATATCTGAAAACAGAACGGTTGCATTTGGGATGGAAAAATCCAGTACTTGACAACAAAGATGGTTACTTTGCGGTTCAATTCTTTCCACCCTATAAAGCGTCAGAGTTTTTGAATATATGGATCAAGTACTTAAAAGAACAGCGTATTGATCCAGATTCTGCCCGAGACCACCCATATGCATTCACGAACTCTCAGGGAGAGCCTGAAACGCTAAAAAATGCTCAACGCCTGCACAAATCAGCTGTTGAACGAATTGGCCTACTGCACCGAAAAATTGTTGGCACGAGTGAGCACGGGCATCGACACAGCTATGGGTACAGGTTGCGAGAACACGGATTCAATCAGATCGAAATTCAGAAAGCTATGCATCACAGAAGCCCAGATTCATGCTTGGTATACATTCAGCCCACGCACGAAGAAATCCGACAGAAGATGTCAGCAAGCCATAGAAACAGCCTATGCTGAATAGGAGATTACCTACAGCTGAGGCGAGGTCAAATGCCAATAGCAAGCAAATATCAAACCTTAGCCGAGGCGAGGGCCGCAGTTGAGAAGCTTGGCATCAGAAATAGCTCAGACTATAGACTTCGCCGAACACAAGATCCAAAACTTCCGGCTTGGCCAAATAAAGTTTATGCTAGCGAATGGACTTCCTGGTACGACTTATGCGGAAATATAAAACCAATTGAAAAATACGCAACACTAGCTGAGGCTAGGATTTCAGTGAGGCAGCTTTCCATAAGAAACAGCCTTGAATATCATCGTTACTACCAGAAGGATCCGAAACTACCATCTAATCCCGAAGTGGAATACGTACATGAATGGATCTCATGGTACGACTTATGCGGCACACAAAAGCCGCATGATAAATATCAAACATTAACACAAGCCAAAGCTGCCGTCAGGAAGTTAGGAATTAATAACAGCAGGGCCTACAGACTTCGCTGGCAAGAAGACCCCAAGCTTCCGGCTAACCCTTATAACAATTACGCAAGCGAATGGCTGTCATGGTACGATTTTTGTGGTAGTGAAAGGCCAATCGAAAAGTATCTAACACTTGAAGAAGCACGTGAAGCAGTAATACGCCTGGGCATTTGGACTGTAGCCCAATATCAGACTGACCACGATAAAGATCCGAAACTCCCGGGCGACATGAGGTTTTACCCCGACTTCAAGGGTTGGCCAGCCTTTATCGGTAGAAGTAAATATAAAGATTTTTACCAAACGCTCAGTGCAGCAAGCAGAGCCGCGTTGACGCTCGGAATTAATAGTTACCACCAATACCACACAAAAAAAAGGTACAAAGAAGACCCGAAACTCCCTGCCAACCCTAGCACCGTTTATCCCGAGTGGCAAAATTGGAATCATTTCTTCGGAACCACTCATTCAACCCCACCGTATGAAAGTTATGAACTAGCTTCTGCGGCCGCTGTATCTCTGGGCATCAAATATTCAACTGAATATTTCAATCGCCGTGAAGAAGATCTGAAACTACCTATTGACCCTAAAAGCAAATACAAAGAGCAGTGGAAGGGCTGGGTACAATTTCTCCATCCAGGGAAAACAAGAAACGCTTATGATACTTTCGATGAAGCTAGATCTGCAGCCCGCAGCATGAAATGCCAGTCACGAAAAGACTATTACAATAGATTTAAACATGACTGGCGCCTACGACGAGATCCAACTTGCGTTTATCCGAATCAGTGGACATCATGGAAGGACTACCTAGATCTAACGGAACAGTATGACTGTTTACTTGAAGCTCGCGAAGCAGCACAACGATTGGGTATCAGCACAAAGCGGCAGTACGAACTTAACTACCACAAAGACCCACGACTTCCGAGCAGCCCAGAACAATTCAAGAACGAATGGAAATCATGGGTCCATTTTTTATTGCCTGCCAAATACGACCACCTAAACGACATTAGAGCAGCGGTAATTAAGCTTGACATTAAAGACAGTCAAGATTATAGAAACCGTTATAAAGATTACCCACCTCTTCCTGCACATCCTGAGCGGGTATTCAAAGATGAGTGGAAAAGCTGGTATGACCTGTGTTCCATAAGAACATTTTACACCTACGATGAAGCAATAAAAATTATTCATCCGCTCAATCTGTCATCCATAAAAGAATACAAGGAGTATGTAAAATCCTCTAAAAATGATAAATTACCAGCAACTCCTGACAAAGTGTACTACCGAGACTGGACGACCTCATATGCTTTTCTCGGAAAAATGGAACCCTTCTCAGAAAGCTCTATTGATGAAGTTCATTCCAAGTGGCTTGAAGATTTAAATCGTTTCAAGAAAGAAGCTCGCGGCGGCCGAATAAAGCAGATATCAATTTGCCGATTTTTGGCAACCTATATTCAACCAAATGGTTTCGGCACGACACCGGGAGAGTTCCTTTCAAACAAACACATAGACTTGCAACATTTCAAGAACTATGTCACCACTTCAATCCAAGAGCCTCTTAGGCGTAGCTTCGTCATGGCAATCAACGAGCTTTTGCGTTTCATCATACGTGAAGATTTTACCCTGGAAGATGACGAAACCGGCGAGTTGATAATCGCAGAAGGAATGAGCAATCCACTACGCGGCAGTGAAATTGAATACTCAGCAACGGCCAATAACAGCAGTCCTGGTGAAACGGCCAAACCAGCTTTGGCTTATCAATATGTCGCAGCCGTGCAGAAATGGATAACACCAGATACTGCTACCAGCTTCTCTGACTTAACCCACCTTCATAGTTTCGACGCCGACTGGATTGAGATTGACGTTAGTAATTTCCCATTGGATTATAACGATCCCGATCTAGTCACACGATGGATTGGAGGAAAGTTTAAAGCTTGGTTCCCAATGTATTGGATGCAGGTACTCACCCTAGTATCTGTCCCGTCCAGAGGTAGGCAAATTGCGTACTGCGATTCAGGGGAAGGCGATGCGTACATTCCCATCTATGATGATAGTAAGGTCGTCTGGACTAAAAATGAAGCTTCACTTGCAGGGGTCACAAAAGATCAGGGATTCATTAAACGTTACCCTGGCGACAACTGTGGAATGTTCGTCACGAGCAATAAAACCAGTATTGGGTACAGGGGTTATAGTGTGCCGTGGATGCCCCCACATTTAATCCCCTGGATAATCAAACTCCGTCAGTGGCAGGAAAAATATAATCCTATAGTACGCCCGATGCCCTGGATTGAATGCATTCGAACTAACTTAAATGAAAGCCAGCGCCATGCAAAAGGGGCAAACTGCTTCTTGTTCCGGCTCTATGGCGCTGAAGAACCAGGATCGCCGACAAATATATTAACTCCCCGGCTTGCCGCCGCACTCTACCACTCGCAGCCTCGGGATTTACCATTAGCGACGCTAACAGGGCCAAAAGAAAAATTAACCTGCTACTCCTCCATATACACCCCACACAGTATGAGGGTAAGCCTTATCACGGCATATGTCCATGAGTTCGGACTACCCATTGAGATCACAATGAAGATTGCTGGCCATTCCTCAATCGTCATGAATTTATACTATGTAAAGATCGGCAGCGTCGAACTGCAGCGTCGATTTACTGAGGGTGAGAAACGTGCACTCCAAAATCAGGCCTTTATCGCACAGAGCATGATTGAGCAAGGCAGGATCGACCAGATCAAGGGGCAGCTAGTAGCAAACAGCCAAGATGCCCTTGAGTTGATTTACAGACAAAAGTCTCCTGGTAGTTATTTATTTCGTGATTACGGATTTTGTCCGTATGCTGGGGCTAGATGCGATGACGGAGGGTCGCTCGGTAAAGGCGATATTTGGCTTCCAGTACCTGGCGGATATCTAGGTAGTCAAAATTGCATAAGATGTCGCCACTTCGTAACCGGACCGGCATTCATAGGCGGCCTGCTAGCTCTCGGCAACGAAATATCATTGCAAGTAAATTTTCAATTTGCAAAATACGATGAACTTCAGAATAAAGCTGAAGACCTGAGAACTGAAATTGACGACCATGACGAACGCGAATATGAGTTAGTTAAGTCGGGAGGGCAATTCGAAGGTCGAGACTTGGGCCTAGAAGTTAAGCATCGTAAGCTGCTAGCCGAAGCGAAAAGCGCAGCTAAAAAGCTCGACGTATTGATTTGTGATGTACAGGCTAGCGCTAGCCTTATAAAACAAATTGAACAGGTAACCCTTATAAGGTCCGAATCAGCGCAACAAGACTCGCTCATGCTTATTGTACAAGATGGTCACGAACTTAGGCTCGCGCTTGAAGAAACCACTCACTTCCATCAGTTAAGCGAGGTTTGCGAAAATGCTGAGATTTATGAATGTGCTTCGGCCAGTTCTGCATTGACAGCAAGATCACAATTATTGGACAAAATGTTAGAAGACAACAAATCCCCGCAGCGCATGTTCAGACTAAACGAAGATCAGCAGCTTTTGGTTGGCAATCAAATTGCAAGACTGTTGATATCAAGACTCAGAAGCTGGGAGCGTATTGATTCACTAATTGAAGGTAGATTCAGGCTCGCTGAATTGGTCGGCCTTGAAAGTATTTCACTTAAAGAGATTAGTGAAGTCTTCGTAAGTAAAGGCAAAAGCTTACCTCAGGTCTAAAATCATGACACCATCTGAAACTCTGGAGCACTTGAAACAGAATTGCAGCGCAAAAAAACAACGCACGTTAGACGCTGTGTATAAGGTATGCAATGAGCTGCTATCTAGCAGGGAAAAAGACTTCTCATTTTCGAGAATTGCCCGCGCCGGAGCTAACAGCGGAGTGCCAAACGCCCAAAGCATGCGAAATAGCTCCGGTCAAGCGTATCGGGTGCTGATACTAGCGTTTAAAGAGGCGGCAGGACCAGCTCATCAGGAACGAGAGCCCTCAGATTGGATAGACTCTATAAAAGACGGCAAGGCTAAATTTTTGGCGCGCGCGCAAGAGGCGGAAAACCACCGTCTCCGAAGTCTCTTAAGGGAAATTACACCACCTAATCTCGAAATCCAGGTAGATGATCGCATTCCATTTTCAGCCGAGAATAAATTATCTGAAATAGAACGGAGGGCTCTTTTATATTTAATGTCTGAAGAGTTCAGGCTACAATGGGGGTGTACTCTGGGCAAGCACGGCGACTTGATTGACAAAAAGGGAGCAAAGGTTTTTCGCCCAGGAACACTTGATGCAATACAGAAGGCTCTCAGGGCATTGTGACCGATCTTGAATCAATAACAGGCAAAAAATGGCTACCAATCTCATTACTGAAGCTGGCTATCAGTCCTTGAAAGATGAACTAGATTGGCTCTGGCGCGAAGAGCGGCCGGAGATCACCAGAAAGGTAACCTGGGCTGCGTCTTTGGGTGACAGGAGTGAAAATGCTGACTACCAATACAATAAAAAACGGCTAAGGGAAATAGATCGCCGTGTAAGATATCTCCGTAAGCGGATCGAAGATCTTCGCGTAGTTCCATATTCCCCTACTCAGGAAGGTAAGGTGTTTTTCGGAGCTTGGGTAACCATTGTCAACGACGAAGATAAAGGAAAAAAATTCCGCATTGTCGGTGCTGATGAAATCTACGATAGGAATGACTTCATCTCTATCGACTCTCCGATGGCACGCGCGTGCATTGGCAAGTGTGTAGGAGATGAGATTGTAGTTCGGACTCCAACTGGCGACGCTTATTGGGAGGTCACCGAAATTGAGTACAGTGCGGCGGAAGACGCACCTCGGTTCATTAAGCCCTGAGGTGCTTCCAAATCGGCCACCACTATTTCAAGAGCAGGCTGCAGTGATGGCCGATATTCAATAGTACGATGCACGAGTACTGTACTATTCCGAAAAACGAGTAAAATCAATGCCTAAGACGTAATAGTACAGCAGTTTGGGGTTCTACTTTCCAGTCGGCATTCTCGCTGCGATCCCCCAGCGAGGCAGCCCAAGCCACCTTCTGGGTGATTTCCGGGCGATACACCCGCCACAGATGGTCCAGCTCTTTCTTCAGAGCTTCATGGCCTTCTGTCGTGATGATATTGGTACTCAACAGCGGGTTCCTCAGCGTCGGGTAATCAGGCCCTGGCGTGCGATGCGGGTGAGGTGGCCGATCACTTCGGCAGCGTCTTGCGCGGCAGGTGCCTGGATCACCGCCAGATCGAAGCGGTCGTTGCCAAACTGCTCCAGCCGACACGCGGTTTCGGCAAACTGGATGAGGAAGGCGCGGGCCTGGCCTTTGCGACGGGACAAGCCTTCGAGATGACGCAAAAGAGTGGGCTGATGCTGGCCACCGAGCAGAATGCGCGGTGTGCGGGTGGCCTGGCTGGCAGGCAGTGGGCTCAAGCAGACACTGGTACGTGGGCAACTCATGAAGTGTTTCTCCGCCTCGCAAATCCCGCTGGGCAGCGGTGGGAGGCGTCACCGAACCAGCGCTTTAGCGGTATTTCGGATGACCCGGGGCTGGGTTTTCCTGCGCCCCGCAAGTAGCTGTTTAAATCGGCGCAGGCGGTATGCTAGAGCTACACGCGGCAAGCTGCAAGCCCCAAGCTGAAAGTCATCAACTTGAGGCCTGCAGCATGAGCTGTCAGCGGGCGATCAATCGGTCTACGGAGAAGCGACCAGCGCCTTCGATCAGTACCGCGACGGTACCCGCCAGCAACGCCAAGGCGAACTCATAGCCATTGTTGGACATGAACAGGCCGTTACCGATGTGTACCGAGAAAATTGCCACCACCAGGGTTACGCTCAGTGCCAGCGCCGCCGGGCGAGCCAGCAGGCCGATCACCAAGGCCAGGCCGCCGAAGAACTCGGCGCTGCCGGACAGCAGGGCCATCAGGTAGCCGGGGGCCAGGCCGATGCTCTCCATCCACTGGCCGGTGCCCTCCAACCCGTAGCCGCCGAACAGGCCGAAGAGTTTCTGCGCACCGTGCGCCATGAAGATGATGCCGACCAGGATGCGAACCACGCTCAGGCCCAGGCCAGCGTGGGTGGAGAGCAGTTTGATGATTGCATTGTTCATTGGGTGACTTCCTTGAAAGCTGGGATGTTGTGTTGGGATGGGCGCCATAATAATCGACATGAAAGATATATAAATCGCAAAAAACCCAGCATACCAATCAAATAAATCGATTTATCAGCGATTCCCCCTCCGTTCCAGCACCGCACGCTCGCGGTTGAACGCCAGGAAGTACTTGTTCACGCTATTGACGAAGTTGACCGGCCCCATGCCCACCTGCTCCATCGCGACCCGCTCGGTCTGAAAGAACCATTGGTTGCCATTGAGCCCACGCTTGCGAGCCTCGACACGCATGGCCTGGACCCGCTCGGGCCCAAGGTTGTAGGCGGCCAGCACAAAGGCCATGCGCTCACGCTCGTTGATCTTCGGGCTGGCAAAGAACTTGCGGCGGATCAACGCCAGGTAACGGGCGCTGGCCTGGACATTGCCATCCACCGTTGCGGTATTGCTGACCCCGACCCGTTGGGCAGCTGCAGGAGTGATCTGCATCAGGCCATGCGCCCCGCCACTGCCGCGCGCCGCCGGGTTGAGGGTCGACTCCTTGAAGGCCAACGCAGCAAGGTTCAGCCAGTCGATCTGTTGCGCCTGGCCATGTTTCTGCAGCACCGCGCGCACAGAAGCCAGGCGCTGACGGTCCTTGCGCGCAAGCGGGTTGTGCACGCGGTACTGGCGCCGGTAGATGCGCTCGAAGGCAGCGTCCTGGTTCTCGGGCGCGCGGTAGCCCTGCAGAAAACGATCGACCGTGACCTGCAGCAGCGTCGCATCTCGGCGCACATACCAGCGCATGGCTTGCGGCGGGCCCAGTTGCAGTCGGCTATCCAGGCGCAGGCGTGGCATTACCCGGGCCCAGCGCAGCGCGATCGGCCGCTCCACCACGGTCAGGTGATAGATGCCGGCCTGGACCATCTCCAGCACGTCCTCCACCGCCAGGGTCGAATCGACCCACTCGATCTTGACGGGCGGGCGCTTGCGCAGCGCCAGGTGCTGGTTGATCTGCTGGATCAGCGCGCCGGCGGCACTGGCACTGGTCAACGCCACGGTGCGCCCGGACAACTGCTCGACGCGGGTGAAACTGCGCTCGCCCTTGCGCCCGACCAGCCACAACGGCACCTGGTCCAGGACCGGAGCACTGCTGTTCACGCCACCGACCAGGCTCGGGTCGAGCAATTCGCCCGGGGCGGCAAGGTCGCCCTCACCGCGCTGCAGGGCCCCGAGTAGTTGCTCTTTGGCTCTGGGGATGAGTTTGAGCCGCACCTGTTGCCCGTCGCCGGCCCGGGCGTTGAGGTAATGCTCAAGCGCACGCAAGCGGTAGTACTCGATGCCGACGGGCTCGCCCTTGACCTCACCGGAACTGTTGCGGCTTTGGTTGACCAGTACCCGCAACACCTTGCTGCTGCGGATCTGTTCAAGGTCACGGGCCTTGCTCACCGGCACGTTCTGCTGCGGCCCCGGCAGGCGTGCGTAGGCGGGACCGACGCTCATCAGGCCAAGCGCCAGCAGCAGGGCGAGCAGGTATCGCAGCATGCGAAGACGTATCCGAGGTCGGTGGGCAGCATCCATGTGTGCGAGCAACTCGTGATAAATGACGGCAAAAGACCATCGCAACAGCCTGAAGTTCTTGGCTTTTTCCCGGAAATCGCGCTTTTTGCTATGCTGGCCGTCCCGCGGCACGAGGTAGCACCATGCAACTGATCGATATCGGCGTCAACCTGACCAATAGCAGTTTCCACGACCAGCAGGCCGCCATCGTCGAGCGCGCCATCGAAGCCGGCGTAGTGCAGATGATCCTTACCGGCACCAGCCTCGCGGTCAGCGAGCAGGCGCTAGAGCTGTGCCAGCAGCTGGACCCCGCCAGCGAGCACCTGTTCACCACAGCCGGCGTACACCCGCACGACGCCAAAGCGTGGGACGCCAACAGCGACCAACGACTGCGCCAGTTACTGAATGAAGCGCGTGTGCGCGCCGTAGGCGAATGCGGGCTGGACTTCAACCGCGACTTCTCCCCTCGCCCACTCCAGGAAAAAGCCTTGGAAGCTCAGTTGGCGCTGGCCGCCGAGTTGCGCCTGCCCGTGTTCCTGCATGAGCGTGATGCCAGCGAGCGCTTGCTGGCGATTGTGAAGGACTACCGCGACCACCTGCCGGCCGCCGTGGTGCATTGCTTCACCGGCGAGCGCGACGCACTGTTCGCCTACCTGGACATGGACCTGCACATCGGCATCACCGGGTGGATTTGTGACGAACGCCGCGGCACGCACCTGCATCCGCTGGTGGGCAATATCCCACAAGGGCGCCTGATGCTGGAGAGTGATGCCCCGTATCTGCTGCCGCGCAGTCTGCGACCGAAACCGAAGAGCGGGCGCAACGAGCCGGCGTTTCTGCCAGAGGTGCTGCGGGAGGTAGCGTTGCACCGAGGTGAACGTGTTGAAGATACCGCGGCGCACACCACTGCAACGGCTCGGGCATTTTTCAAGCTGACCTGAGCTTGATCGGGCATAAACGGTTTGTTGATACACGTCAAAACCTCCCAGGCGTGAGCGGGCACAATGATGGCACCTTGCCAATAATGTTTCCGCTCAACTCAGAGAAGACCTACCCATGGGTGCCTGGCTTAGCAATATTTCCCTGAAGTACAAGTTCTGGGCCGTCAACGCAGTGGCCTTTGTCACCACCTTGATGCTGGTGCTTTATGCCGTGCACCTAGAGCAGCGAGCCCGCGCCGAAGCTGTGCAGATCCAGGCGCAATCCCAGGCACAGCTGCTGGCCGCCTGGCCGCAAGGGCTTGCCCTGCCCCGCCAGGCCAACGTGATCACCTGGCAACCCGGCCAAACCCCGACCTTTGCCGGCCAAAGCCTGGATGCACTGCGTAATGCACAAGGCTGGGTAGCACTCCCGGCCGCCTGGCTCTTCGGTAACAACCCGCTGCGGGGTGCTCAGGTACTGCGCCATGGCGACGAGCAGGTGGCGGTACTGGCCCAGGCACCGAGCGTGCGCCAGGTGTTCTTCGAGCGTTTTGCCAACTACGCGGTTTGTGTGCTGATCCTGATGCTGGCCATGCTCTGCGCCTCGCAACTTTTGATCCGCTTCCTGCTGAGCCAACTCAACACCCTCAAGGACGTCATGCTGCACGTGGAAAAAACCGGTGACCTGTCGGCCCGCGTGCCTCTGGCTTGCGGAGACGAAGTGGGCCAGATGGCAGGCGCGTTCAACGCCATGCAGTCGACCTACCACCGCGTGGTCAGCACCGTGGCACGCACAGCCGCGCAACTCGATTCGGGCGCCGCGCGCCTGGCCACGAGCATGAACGAAGTTCGCCACGGCATGCTCGGCCAGCAAAGCGAGACCGACCAGGCAGCTACGGCGATCAACGAGATGTCCGCCACCGTGCACCATATCGCCCAGCATGCCGGTGCCACCCGCGACCTGTCGCAGACCGCCGACACCCTCGCTGGCAGCGGCAAGAATGTGGTCAACCGGGTGCAGGATTCGATTGCCGGGCTATCCAGCGGTGTGCAGCAGACCGCCGAAATGATCCGCCAACTGGCCGAGGACAGCCAGAAGATCAATGGCGTGGTCAACGTCATCCACAGTATTGCCGAACAGACCAACCTGCTGGCGCTCAATGCCGCCATCGAAGCAGCGCGCGCCGGCGAAATGGGCCGTGGCTTTGCGGTGGTCGCCGATGAAGTGCGCAGCCTGGCCAAACGCGTGCAAACCTCCACCGACGAGATCACCGGCATGGTGGCCGACCTGCAGGCCGGTACCCGCGATGCGGTGGAGTTCATGCAGGAAAGCTCTTACAAAGCTGACGACTGCGTGCGCCAGGCCAAGGAAGCCGGCGCAGCGCTCGCCGAAATTACCGGCGCCGTGGCGCAGATGCGCGAGAGCAACACCCAAATAGCCGTCGCCGCCGAGCAGCAGAGCCAGGTGGCGGAAGAAATGAACCGGGCAGTAGTCAGCATCCGTGATGTCACGGAGGAAACCGTGCAGCAGACTGTCGACTCGGCCACCACCAGCAGCGAACTGGCGACCCTGGCCGGCGAGCTGAACAAGGCCATCGGCCAGCTCAAACTATAGTCACCATAGCCAGCCTCGATTGGCTGTGACCACCGGGCCGCACTAAGCTTTGGGCATGACCGCGAGGAACTGCCCATGAGCAAACGACTGCCCAACTTGCCCGCCTGGCAATGGCGCGGCTATCACCACAACCACCGCCATCCGACCAACCTGGTGCTGCACCTGATTGCCGTGCCGCTGTTCATCCTTGGCGCTCTGCTGGTGCTGTCAGGCTTGTTCGCCCTGGACCTTGGCCAGATTGCTGTCGGCATCATTTCCCTGATCGCCGGCCTGGGCCTGCAGCGTCAGGGCCACCGCCTGGAGGCCGAGCAGCCGGAACCGTTCGCCAACCGCAAGGACGCCGTGCAGCGCCTGCTGACCGAGCAATTCATCACCTTCCCGCGTTTTGTGCTCAGTGGTGCCTGGTGGCGCGCCTGGCGCGAACGGCACAAACATCGGCGTTGAATCTCAAGCGAACACTGTGACCGTCTGCCGGCTCAATGCCAGCAACTCACCTTCAGCCGTCCACAGAGCAGCTGCGGCATGCCCGTAACCATCGCGGGCGTGTTCCGTCTCGACGCAGTAGCGGCACCAGTCCAACGTCGACAGCCTGGCAACCGGCTGGATGAATTCGATGGTCCAGGTCAGCGTACTGCCTGCTGCGGGCTGCTTCAGGTAAGGCATGAGGCTGGGCGGCCAGGCATCGACCAGCGCTAACAGGTGGGCCTCGTTGACCTGCTCCTGGGCAACATCCCGCAAGCGCACCCAGCCGCCCATGTGCCGTGACTGATTGCCACTGAACGGCAACCCACCAACCGCCCAGCGCAGGGCAACATGGCGCATGAACTCAGGTGTGACGCCTTTGATGTAAGGAAGCTCAGGGGCGGCATCCTCAAGCGCCTTCATCTCCATGGCCGGCACTGCAGGAACATTCACCACCGATGCCCGCCCGGCGCCGAAATTGCCCTGCACCAAAGTCACCACTTGGCCATCCTGAATCGCTCGACCAAGCAGGGTGCTGACGGCTTTGCCCTCGCGCAGCACTTCGACTTCAAAACGGGTTGGCACGTCGGGAGCGGCGGGGGCGACGAAACTGATGGCCAGGGAACGCACCGGGCGGCTATCGGCGAGCTTCAGGCGCATGGCCTCATACACCATGGCGGCCATCAGGCCACCGAATGCGGCACGCCCTTGGGCCCAGTTGGGCGGAACACTGACGCCGTCGGGGTGTGCGCGCACGGCGTCGAGCAGTTGGTTGAAATTCATGGGCCGGCTCCTGCAGCAGCGAAAGGTGTCAGCCAATACTAGCGAGCAACTTTGCGTCGAACAGCCCGCATATCGGTCATTTGCCGGGCTTGCGCCGCTGCAGCGCTGCCTGCAAGGCATCCAGTGTCACGTCGGACTGGCGTTCGGCGTCATCCAGCTCCTGCTCCCAATCGACCTTGCAGGGCGCGAGATCCGCATGCGATTGAGCCTGCAACAGCCATTGCAAGCGATCATGCCAGTTACCCAAATCGCTCTGGGCTTGTTTTAGCATGCGCTGCAGCGGCTTGCCGGCATGATCGAGTTGCGGATAGGCCTGGTCGCCATAGCGCACACGTTTGATCAACAGGCGCAGGCGGTGGCGGTCGTGGGCCGGGTCCTGCAAGGCTTCCTGCAGCTTGCGCCATTGCTTGACCAGGCGTTTGTCGACACGCTTGCGCAGTGACTTGGCCAACCCTTCACGGCCCGCTGCGCGCAGGAACAGCGGGAAGGCATCGAGGATGGCAAGTACACGGCTCAGCTGCGCGCTGGTGGCCACGCCGGCAAAGGTGGCAGCCCGCCCTTGCAGACGCCGCTGCCCCGCCTGGGCAACGCCGCGCTTGATCAACTCGGCCGCCAGTACCTCACGGTCACGTAGCGGCGTGGTCAAGGTACCAAGGGCTTTCGCAGCGTCCTCCAACTGCTCGACCCCCGGCAAGCCCCTCAGCGGCCGTAACAGGCTGCGCAAGCGCCTCAGGCCTATGCGCAGATCGTGCAAGGCCTCGCTGTCGGTATCGGCAGCAAGGCGCTCGCGACAGGCCAGCAGGTGCACCTGCAAGGCCACTACCTGGGCAACCACATGGTCGAGCATGCTGGACATACAGCGCTCCTCGGTCAGCGCCCGGCGCGCGACTCACGAATGTAGAAACGCGCCTTTTCGGCTTTATTGGTGCAACCTTCGAAGCCTTCGAACTGCTGCTGGGTCTTGGCCCCGGTCAAAAGCGACAAAGCCTTGGAATAGCTGACAGTACCGGCAAAGCCTTCAGCCTTGGCCAGGTCAAGCTCCTTCCAGGCGGCATCGAGCTGCGACGCGCAGCTGTCACGGTAAGCCGTCTTGCCCGCACAGCCGGCAAGGGCCAGGGCAATCAGAGGAAGGCAGATCCAGGCTTTCATCGGTAATACCTCAGAGGTTCAAATAGAATGGCTGTTCGACGCTTGGGCACCTGAAAAGTGCCGCGCCCGGCACGTTTTGCCTAGAGTCTACATTGAAGCACAGGCAACGCTCGGTGCATTGTAGGACCATGGATGCAGAAGCCGGGGATGATCATGAGCAAACGTGTAGCACTGGTATTGGGATCGGGGGGCGCTCGGGGCTATGCCCATATCGGCGTGATCGAGGAAATCGAACGGCGCGGCTACGAGATCGCCTGCATTGCCGGTTGCTCGATGGGCGCGGTGGTCGGGGGCATATACGCGGCGGGCAAACTCGATGAATACCGCAACTGGATCGAAAGCCTGGATTACCTGGACGTACTGCGTCTGGTCGATGTCAGCTTCCGCCTTGGTGCCATTCGCGGCGACAAGGTGTTTGGGCAAATCCGCAAGATCGTTGGCGAAATCAATATCGAGCAATTACGCATCCCCTACACGGCAGTGGCCACCGACCTGACCCACCAGCAGGAGATCTGGTTCCAGGAAGGCTGCCTGCACCAGGCAATGCGCGCTTCGGCGGCAATTCCAAGCCTGTTCACGCCAGTAATGCAAGGCAACCGCATGCTGGTCGACGGCGGCATCCTCAACCCGCTACCGATCGTGCCGGTGGTGTCCAGCCACTGCGACATGATCATTGCGGTGAACCTCAACTCCACCAACCAGAAGCAATACCAGTTGCCTGTCATCGAGCGGCCGGCAGCATTCAGGATGCGCTTTGACGCGCTGATCAATTCGCTGGGGTCGCGCATGCCGTTTCGGCGCAAGCCCGTCGAGGAACTGATGCGCATCGAGCAGGAGATCACCGGCGAGGGCCTGATTCCACCCAACCCCTGGCTGACCGATGCGGCCGACCCCGAAGCGCAGCAACCGGCGGCGGCACCGCAGAGCGAGGGCGCGCCAAAATCAGCCACAGGGTCGATCATCGTCGACAACGTGGGGCCAGCTTCGCTGCTGGACCTGATCAACCAGAGTTTCGAGGTGATGCAGACGTCGTTGGCGCAATACAAGATCGCGGGGTATCCACCGGACGTGCTGATCAACGTGCCCAAGCGGGTATGCCGCTTCTTCGAGTTCTACAAGGCGCCGGAGCTGATTGCCTTGGGCCGGGAGATTGCGCGGGATACGCTGGATAACTATGAGGGGGAAAAGCGCTGAGGCGAACCCGGCGCTTACGCCCGTGCCACAGAAACGAAACAGGCCGCATCATGCGGCCTGTTTCATTACCAGACAGTCACTCAGTAGCGAGTGATGTCCGCACTGCCTTCGAGCTGCTTGCGGTATGCCGCAAAGTCCTGCTGGCCCGCACGCGAAGCGAGATAGCGGCGGATCTGCTGCTTCTCTTCAGCGCTGGCGGCGGCACCTTCGTTGACACCTTTGAGCTGCAGCACGACCAGGCTGCCATCGGCCAGAACCACGCTGCCATATACCGGCTTGCCCTTGGCTTGCGGCTTGGCCAGGCGGAACAGTGCCTGCAACTCGGCCGGGTCGATACCGTCCTGGCTGCGGGTGACTGCTTCGTAGGCCTTCCAGCTCTGGCCTTCCTGGGCAGTATCGGTAGCGACCGAGCCGTCACGCAGGCCGGCGATCAGCTTGTCCGCCTTGGCCTTGAGCTCGGCGGTTGCCTTCTCCTTGGCCAGGTGTTCGCTGATGCTCTTGGCCACGGCTTCGAGCGGCATCTGCTCCGGCTTGCGGTGCTCCTTGACGCGCAATACCACCGTGGTTTCCGGGTCCAGCTCGATGGCGGTGCTGTTGGCAGCCTCCTCCAGCACTTCCTCGGAAAACGCAGCCTGGACCACGGCACGGTTGGCCGTGATGCCTTCACCGCCCTCACGGCCGAATGGCGCCGACGTATGCACCTTGAGGTTCAGGTCCTGGGCGGGCTGGGCCAGGTCGGCAGCCTCGTAGGCAGCATCCTGCAACTGCTTGCTGGCATCGACATAGCGCTGCTCGACCAGCGGAGTCTTCAGGTCTCGCGTGAGCTTGTCCTTCAGGCTGGCAAAACTCGGGACTTCCGGCGCCTGCTTGCCCAGCAGCTTGATCAGGTGATAACCGAACTGGGTACGCACCGGTGCAGACACCTGGCCATCGTCGAGCTTGTACAGCGCGTCCTCGAAGACCGGGTCATACACACCCGGGCCGGCGAAGCCAAGGTCGCCACCACTGTTGGCCGAACCCGGGTCCTGGGAGAACTCCTTGGCCAGTTTGGCGAAGTCTTCACCTTTGGCCAGGCGTTGCTCGACCTCTTCGATGCGGGCCTTGGCCTGGGCATCGGTGACCTTGTCATTGACCTCGACAAGGATGTGCGCAGCGTGGCGCTGTTCGGCCAGGTTGGCGATTTCCTTCTCGTACTGGGCCTTGAGCTCGTCGTCGGTAACCTTCACCTGATCGAAGAATGCCGACTTCTTCAGCTCGACATAGTCGATGACCACTTGATCCGGCGTCATGAACTCCTTGGCATGCTGTTCATAATGGGCCTTGACCTCGTCATCGCTGACCTTGACCGCAGCCGGGTTGGCCTTGAAGGTCAACGAAGCGAAGTCGCGGGTCTGGTTTTCCAGGCGAGCGAAGGCGTCGACCTGCTGGTCGGTCACGAAGCTGCTGCCGGCAATACCCGTGCGTACCTGGCCGATCAGCATTTCTTCGGCGAGCATCTGGCGGAACTGCAAGCGGCCATAGCCCATCTGGCGGATGACCTGGTCGAAACGGTCGGCGTTGAACTTGCCATCAACCTGGAATTCCGGCGTCTGCAGGATCACTTGATCCAGCGCGGCCTCACTGAAGGCGAACTTGGCATCTTCGGCACCCTGCAGTAGCAGCTTGCGTTCGATAAGCCCTTTGAGCGCGGCATCGCGCAGCAATTTCTCGTCCAGCAGTGCCGGGTCGAAATCCTTGCCCAGCTGTTGCATCAGCTGGCGGCGCTGCATGTCGGCCGCCTGGCTCAGCTCGTTCTGGTTGATGGTCTGGCCGTTCACCTTGGCGGCGTCCTGGCTATGGCTGGCGGCCTGGAAAATGGCCTCGAAGCCCGTCAACGCCATCAGCACGACGATGAGGCCGATGATGGTCTTGGCAATCCAACCTTGTGAATTGTCCCTGATATTTTGCAGCATGCGTCCCCCAGAAACGGCTGTACCACTGCGTCGACAACCGCGGAGCGTGGGTAGAATCCTGATAAAAGAAAGGCGCATCCGAGGATGCGCCTTTTCTTAGCAAACGTGTCAGGCGGGAACGTTTGCGACCCGCCTTCAGCGTGCTCGGACCTGGCCAGGCCGGGTCCGGCTGAAAGAGACGACTTAGTTGACGGCGTCTTTCAGGCCTTTGCCAGCCTTGAAGCCTGGAACCTTGGCAGCAGCGATCTTGATGGTCTTGCCAGTTTGCGGGTTACGGCCATCGCGCTCTGGGCGGTCTTTGACCGAGAAGGTACCGAAGCCAACCAGAACGACGTCGTCGCCTGCTTTCAGGGCATCAGTCACGGAGCCAATTACTGCATCCAGCGCGCGGCCGGCTACAGCTTTCGGGATGTCAGCAGATGCGGCGATAGCGTCAATCAGTTCCGACTTGTTCACTCTAAGTCCCCTTATTTTCTATTGAGTTTGTTTCTAAGTATGTAATGAAAAGCTTATGAAACGTGCGCTGGGTGGCCTGGTGACAATAGCGTGCCGCTTTATAGCAAGGCCCCGAAAATACTGTCAAGGAAAGCCCCCCAGCCAAAAACTACTAATGCGTGCTAATTCGTTCCTTAGCATCGCCGTCGCGCTTTTCATCTTTCGCGACAATCTCAGGAGCCACATCTGGCAAGGGCTCCGGGGCGTATTGCAGCGCAATTTGCAGGACTTCGTCAATCCATTTGACCGGTTTGATCTGCAGATCCTGTTTGATATTTTCCGGAATCTCCTTCAGATCGCGAACATTCTCCTCTGGAATGATCACTGTCTTGATCCCGCCACGGTGTGCCGCCAGCAGTTTTTCCTTCAACCCGCCAATGGCCAATACCTGCCCACGCAAGGTGATTTCACCGGTCATGGCAACATCTGCACGCACTGGAATCTGCGTCAGCGCCGACACCAGCGCGGTGCACATGCCGATACCAGCGCTCGGGCCATCCTTGGGCGTAGCACCCTCGGGCATGTGGATGTGCACGTCGTGCTTCTCATGGAAGTCGGCGGCAATCCCCAGGCTGCGGGCGCGGCTGCGGACTACGGTTTGCGCGGCGGTGATCGACTCGACCATGACGTCGCCGAGCGAACCGGTCTTGATCAGTTGGCCCTTGCCAGGGATGACCACCGACTCGATGGTCAGCAATTCGCCACCCACCTGGGTCCAGGCAAGGCCGGTCACCTGGCCGATCTGATCCTGCTGCTCGGCCAGGCCGTAGCGGAACTTGCGCACACCCAACAGGTGCTCGAGCTGCTCACTGGTGACCTTGACCTTGACCTGCTTCTGGCCGGTATGTTCCTTGACGACCTTGCGGCAAACCTTGGCAATTTGCCGCTCAAGGCCACGTACACCGGCTTCGCGGGTGTAGTAACGGATGATGTCGCGGATCGCCGAGGTGTCGATCTCGAGCTCTTCCTTCTTCAAACCGTTGGCCTTGACCTGCTTGGGTGTCAGGTATTTGACCGCGATGTTGATCTTCTCGTCCTCGGTGTAACCCGGCAGGCGAATGACTTCCATGCGGTCAAGCAGCGCCGGCGGGATGTTCATCGAGTTCGAGGTGCACAGGAACATCACGTCAGAGAGGTCGTAATCGACCTCCAGATAGTGGTCGTTGAAGTTGTGGTTCTGCTCAGGGTCGAGCACTTCCAGCAGCGCCGAGGCCGGGTCGCCACGCATGTCGCTGCCCATCTTGTCGATCTCGTCGAGCAGGAACAGCGGGTTGCGCACACCCACCTTGGTCATCTTCTGGATCAAGCGGCCTGGCATCGAACCGATGTATGTCCGACGGTGGCCGCGAATCTCGGCCTCGTCACGCACGCCACCCAAGGCCATGCGCACGAACTTGCGGTTGGTCGCAGCGGCGATCGACTCGGCCAGCGAGGTCTTGCCCACGCCTGGCGGGCCAACCAGGCACAGCACCGGGCCGCGAATTTTCTTCACGCGCTTCTGCACGGCGAGGTATTCGAGGATGCGTTCCTTGACCTCTTCAAGGCCATAATGGTCGGCATCGAGAATTTCCTCAGCCTTGGACAAGTCCAGTCGAACCTTGCTCTGGGCCTTCCACGGCACCTGCACGAGCCAGTCGAGGTAGGTCCGCACCACGGTGGCCTCGGCCGACATCGGCGACATCTGCTTGAGTTTGTTCAGCTCCGCCTGAGCCTTGGCCAGGGCATCTTTCGGCAGGCCAGCGGCTTCAATGCGTTTTTTCAGCTCTTCGACTTCGTTGTGGCCTTCGTCGCCATCGCCGAGCTCTTTCTGAATGGCCTTCATCTGCTCATTCAGGTAGTACTCGCGCTGGCTGCGCTCCATCTGTTTCTTGACCCGGCCACGGATACGCTTCTCGACCTGCAGCAGGTCGATTTCAGCATCCAGCATCGCAAGCACATGCTCGACACGGGTGGACAGATCGACGATCTCGAGAATTTCCTGCTTCTGCTCGATCTTCAGGGCCATGTGTGCGGCCATGGTATCGACCAGGCGCCCAGGCTCCTCGATGCTGTTCAGCGACGACAGCACTTCGGCAGGGACTTTCTTGCCCAACTGCACGTACTGTTCGAACTGCGACAGCAGCGTGCGCACGAAGACTTCCGACTCGCGCTCGGCGGCGTCGGTTTCGTCGATCAGGGAAACTTCGGCACGGATGTGCCCTTCAACTTCGGTAAAGCGCTCGACTGCACCCCGCTGCTCGCCCTCGACCAGCACCTTGACGGTGCCATCAGGCAGCTTCAGCAGTTGCAGCACGGTAGCGACGGTACCGACGCGATACAGGGCGTCTTCGCCCGGATCATCGTCGGCGGGGTTCTTCTGGGCCAGCAGAAGGATCTGCTTCTCGCCAGTCATCGCAGCCTCAAGGGCCTCGATGGACTTCTCACGCCCCACGAACAGTGGGATGACCATGTGCGGATAAACAACGACATCGCGCAATGGCAAAAGAGGCAAGTCGAGGGTGGTCTTCATGATTTCGCCTCTACAGCGGCCTTATGGCCGGAAACCGGTGGAAATGATGCTTGGACCTAATGTGGGGGCACGCCTGGGAAATTACAAGCGCTTGCACAGGAAAAGCAGAAAGGGGCCCGCATGGGCCCCTTTCTTGCTTGCTGCCACCTGACCGACTCAGGCGTCGGGTGCGGCCTTGGCTTGCGGCTCGCTGTTCTCGTAGATCAGCAACGGCTGCGAAGTGCCTTCGATGACGCTCTCGTCGATCACCACTTTGCTGACTTCCTTCTGCGAAGGAATTTCATACATGGTGTCGAGCAGAACGCCCTCGAGGATCGAACGCAGGCCGCGGGCGCCAGTCTTGCGCTCCAGGGCCTTGCGTGCGACGGCCTTGAGCGCATCACTGCGGAACTCAAGGTCAACGCTTTCCATCTCGAACAGCCTGGCGTACTGCTTGGTCAGGGCGTTCTTCGGCTCAGTGAGGATCTGCATCAGCGCAGCCTCGTCCAGCTCGTCGAGGGTTGCCAGAACCGGCAGACGGCCGACGAACTCGGGGATCAGGCCAAACTTGACCAGGTCATCCGGCTCGACTTCACGCAGCGACTCGCCAACCTTCTTGCCCTCTTCCTTGCTGCGTACTTCAGCGCCAAAACCGATGCCACCCTTGGTGGAGCGGTTCTGGATGACCTTTTCCAGGCCTGAGAAGGCGCCACCGCAAATGAACAGGATGTTGCGGGTATCCACCTGCAGGAATTCCTGTTGCGGGTGCTTGCGCCCCCCTTGCGGCGGAACGGAGGCAACGGTGCCTTCGATCAGCTTGAGCAGTGCCTGCTGCACGCCTTCACCCGAAACGTCACGAGTGATCGACGGGTTGTCCGACTTGCGCGAAATCTTGTCGATCTCGTCGATATAGACAATGCCCATCTGAGCCTTTTCCACATCGTAGTCGCACTTCTGCAGCAGTTTCTGAATGATGTTCTCGACGTCCTCACCCACGTAACCGGCTTCGGTCAGGGTGGTGGCGTCAGCAATGGTGAACGGCACGTTCAACAGGCGAGCCAGGGTTTCGGCGAGCAGGGTCTTGCCCGAGCCTGTAGGCCCGATGAGCAGGATGTTGCTCTTGCCGAGTTCAACCTCGTCACCTTTCTTGTCACGCTGGTTCAGGCGCTTGTAGTGGTTGTACACCGCTACCGAAAGCACCTTCTTGGCGCGCTCCTGACCAATCACATACTGGTCCAGAATGCCGCTGATTTCTTTCGGCGAAGGCAATTTGTGCGCGCTGCTTTCGGCCTGGGCTTCCTGCACCTCCTCTCGGATGATGTCGTTGCACAGGTCGACGCACTCGTCGCAGATAAATACCGAGGGCCCGGCAATCAGTTTGCGCACTTCGTGCTGGCTTTTGCCGCAGAAGGAGCAATAAAGCAATTTGCCGCTGTCCTCGCCGTTACGGGTGTCAGTCATTCGATCGATCCAATCCGGTAGGCTTGCAACACAAGATGAAGGCAATTGCGGGCTTTTTCAAGTCCGCAGGTAGGCGCTTTGGGCGCCTGCCTGCTCTGGCACCTGGGTTCAGGAGGCCAGTTGCCGCTTGTCGTATACCGAGTCGATCAGGCCGTACTCGGCCGCGCGCGAGGCGCTCATGAAATTGTCACGTTCGGTGTCGCGCTTGATGGTCTCCAGATCCTGGCCGGTGTGGTAGGCCAGCAGCTCGTTCAGACGCGCCTTGATGTTGAGGATTTCCTGGGCATGGATCTCGATATCGGTCGCCTGGCCCTGGAAGCCGCCGAGCGGCTGGTGAATCATCACCCGCGAGTTAGGCAGGCAGTGACGCTTGCCCTTGGCACCGGCGGCCAACAGGAAGGCACCCATGCTGCAGGCTTGGCCGATGCAGATGGTCGAGACGTCCGGCTTGATGAATTGCATGGTGTCGTAGATCGACATGCCAGCCGTTACCGAGCCGCCTGGGGAGTTGATGTAAAGATGGATATCCTTGTCCGGGTTTTCCGCCTCAAGGAACAGCATCTGCGCCACTACCAGGTTGGCCATGTAGTCCTCTACCGGGCCGACCAGGAAGATCACTCGCTCCTTCAACAGGCGCGAGTAGATGTCATAGGCACGTTCGCCACGGGCGGACTGCTCGATAACCATCGGGACCAGGCCGCCTGCGGCCTGGATGTCAGAGCTCTGCTGAATATAAGAATTGCGGGACATGTCCTGCGCTCACTCCCAAATAGTCATGGCTTGAATACGCACAAGCCAGCGCGAAGGCTGGCTTGTGGGGGTTTCCTACGAGAGGGCCGCCTTACTCAGCTTCGGCAGGAGCCTGTGCTGGTTTTACGGCTTCTTCGTACGAGACCGATTTGTCGGTCACAGTCGCTTTCTGCAGAACAGTATCTACAACTTGTTCTTCCAGTACAACCGAACGTACCTCGTTCATCTGCTGGTCGTTTTTGTAGTACCAAGCGATGACCTGCTCAGGCTCCTGGTAAGCCGAAGCCATTTCTTCGATCATTTCGCGAACCTTGCCTTCGTCCGGCTTCAGTTCGAACTGCTTGACCACTTCGGCGACGATCAGGCCCAGCACCACACGGCGCTTGGCTTGCTCTTCGAACAGCTCGGCCGGCAGCTGCTCAGGCTTGATGTTGCCACCGAACTGCTGAACAGCCTGGACGCGCAGGCGGTTGACTTCATTTTCCAGCAGAGCCTTCGGCACTTCGATCGGGTTGGCGGCCAGCAGACCGTCCATGACCTGGTTCTTCACCTTGGTCTTGATCGCCTGACGCAGTTCACGCTCCATGTTCTTGCGAACTTCGGCGCGGAAGCCTTCCAGGGTCGATTCCTTGATGCCGAACTGGGCGAAGAACTCTTCGTTCAGTTCTGGCAGCTGAGGTGCCGAAACGCTGTTGACGGTGATGGTGAACTCGGCAGCTTTGCCAGCCAGGTCCAGGTTCTGGTAATCCTCAGGGAAGGTCACGTTGACAACGCGCTCTTCGCCAGCCTTGGCGCCAACCAGGCCGTCTTCGAAGCCTGGGATCATGCGGCCGGAGCCCAGTACCAGCTGGGTACCCTTGGCCGAACCACCGGCGAAGGCTTCACCGTCGATCTTGCCGACGAAGTCGATGTTGACCTGGTCGTCTTTCTCGGCAGCGCGCTCGACGGCCTCGAAGCGCACGTTCTGCTTGCGCAGCACTTCCAGCATGTTGTCCAGGTCGGCATCAGCCACTTCGGCGCTCAGGCGCTCGACGCTGATCGACTCCAGGCCGGCAACGGCGAACTCTGGGAACACTTCGAAGATGGCGACGAACTCCAGGTCCTTGCCCTTTTCGAAGGACTTCGGCTCTACAGCAGGCGCGCCAGCCGGGTTCAGCTTCTGCTCGACGATGGCTTCGTAGAAGGAAGCCTGGACCAGGTCACCGAAAGCCTCTTGACGGGCATCGGCTTCGAAACGCTGGCGGATCACGCTCATCGGCACTTTGCCTGGGCGGAAGCCCGCGACCTTGGCGCGCTTGGCAGTCTGCTGCAGACGCTTGTTGACTTCGTTCTCGACGCGCTCGGCCGGAACGGCGATGGTCATGCGGCGCTCGAGAGCGGAAGTGTTTTCAACAGAAACTTGCATGGATATTCCTCGTTGCACAGACGTTAGCCGGCGTTAGCCCGACTCCAGAATCAAGGGCAAGCATTCTAGTGAGTCACGCACCAGAAGTCACCCCACCCGGGACGACGGGAAACCACGCCGGTCGATTAGCTTGCAAGGCCCGCACGGCGTATCGCCGGGCCTCTATATATATGCAGGCTGCGCAACGCCGTCGGCGGCACGCAACCGTAATACTTTGTCAAACAACTACAGCCCGCAAAAACGCCCTTATTCAGGGTCGATTTCATTGAACTGGCAGTACTCTTCCCAAGCCATACCCAGCGCTTGGGCCACTTCGCGATGGGTCTCCAGGCGCATGGCCTGCAGTTGCTCGGGGCTTTCGGCGATCAACTGCAGCGCCAGCTCCCAAGGCTGGATGCCCTGCTGGTCGGCGGCATCCTCGAACGCCCATTCGATCTGCTGGGCCTGTTCGCGCGCATCCAGCCCACGGATTTCCTCGAGCAGTTGCGGATTGGCCTCGGCGAAGCGCTGAAGCGCCAGCGCTTGACGGGCTTCTTTTGCAATCATTGGATTAATCCTTTGCTGGCCTAATCCAGCCGGTATTTCAACCGACTGAAATCTATCAGCTTTTATTGGGGTGTCGCCAGAGGATTGCAAGGGCTGGCAGAGCTATTGCGCAGGCCTCAAGAACTGCGCGCCCCTGCAGGAGCCGGCTTGCCGGCGAGGCTGCATAGTTACGCGCTCGTACGCATAACGCAGAAACAACAAAGGCGCCTGATCATACAATCAAGGCGCCTTCGAAAATATGGGGTGGACGATGGGAATCGAACCCACGACAACCGGAATCACAATCCGGCGCTCTACCAACTGAGCTACGCCCACCATATTGCGGTGTTACGGTACAACCTTACATAAACATGGTGCGGACGAAGAGACTCGAACTCTTACAGCTTGCGCCGCTGGAACCTAAATCCAGTGTGTCTACCAATTTCACCACGTCCGCATAACGCTTAAAACAAAGGCGCCAGATCTACAATCAAGGCGCCTCTGAAGAATATGGGGTGGACGATGGGAATCGAACCCACGACAACCGGAATCACAATCCGGCGCTCTACCAACTGAGCTACGCCCACCATATCGCTTTACTGCCTCACTTGCTTGCCCAAGCTGCCTAATGGCGCACCCGGCAGGACTCGAACCTGCGACCATCCGCTTAGAAGGCGGATGCTCTATCCAGCTGAGCTACGGGCGCATAAGCGTAAAGCCTAACCGAACGAGCAATACTAAAACCACTCATTCTGCCCGACTTCGCCAACCAGTGCTAGGCTGTGCCCGACAAGTGCGGCGAATCTTATAGGCGACCCGTATAAGCGTCAACACCTTTCTATAAAAAATTTAAATTATTTAAGGGGTTAGGGCATTTGCCCGACCACCCGCCTTTGCCCTCGGGCCGTGTCGTGCGAGAATGCGCCCTCTTTATTGTTCCTTTCTCGATGGTTAATCACGCGTCTATGACTGCACACCTAATCGATGGCAAGGCGATCGCCGCCAACCTGCGCAAGCAGATCGCTCAACGTGTCGAGGAGCGTCGCCAGCAAGGCCTGCGCACGCCGGGCCTGGCGGTGATCCTGGTCGGCACCGACCCCGCCTCCCAAGTCTATGTCTCGCACAAGCGCAAGGACTGCGAAGAGGTCGGTTTCATTTCGCAGGCCTTCGATCTGCCCAGCGAAACCACGCAGCAAGCCCTGACCGAGCTGATCGACCGCCTCAACGACGACCCGGCAGTGGACGGCATCCTGCTGCAACTGCCGCTGCCTGCACACCTGGATGCATCGCTGCTGCTCGAGCGCATCCGTCCGGACAAGGACGTCGATGGCTTCCACCCGTACAACATCGGCCGCCTGGCCCAGCGTATTCCGCTGCTGCGCCCGTGCACCCCTAAAGGCATCATGACCCTGCTCGAAAGCACCGGTCAGGACCTGTATGGCATGGACGCCGTGATCGTCGGCGCTTCCAACATCGTTGGCCGCCCGATGGCCATGGAGCTGCTGCTGGCCGGCTGCACCGTGACCGTCTGCCACCGCTTCACCAAGGACCTGGCCGGTCATGTCGGCCGTGCCGACCTGGTGGTCGTGGCTGCCGGCAAGCCGGGGCTGGTCAAGGGTGAGTGGGTCAAGGAAGGCGCCATCGTCATCGACGTGGGCATCAACCGCCAGGAAGACGGCAAGCTGGTCGGCGATGTGGTCTACGAGACCGCCCTGCCCCGCGCGGGCTGGATCACGCCGGTGCCGGGCGGCGTAGGGCCGATGACCCGGGCCTGCCTGCTGGAAAACACGCTGTATGCGGCAGAAGAGCTGCATAAGTAAGCTTGCGTGAAATGAAAACGGCACCTCTGACAGGTGCCGTTTTTTTGCCTTGGATTCAGCAGCTTGCCGACGATGAACCCATTTGGGTCCCTAGCCGGTCACTTGCGCGCCGACTCCCACGATTTCAGCAGCTCGTCATAGCTGACCGTCTCGCCCTTGGGCTTCTCGTTGGCCAGTTTCGGTTTTGGCGCCCCCGGCTGATCGAACCAGTACTGTGCGTCTTTTTCAGGGTTCAGCTTAGGCGCGCAGGTGGCCTGGGCATTGGAACGCTGCAACCGCTCCATCATGCGGTCCTGATCGCGGGCCAAGCCATCCAGCGCTTCTTGCGGCGTTTTCTCGCCACTGGCCACTTCGGCGATATGGCTCCACCACAGTTGTGCCAGGCGAGGATAGTCCGGCACGTTGGTCCCGGTCGGGGTCCATTGCACCCGTGCCGGGCTACGATAGAACTCCACCAGCCCGCCAAGCTTGGGCGCCAGGTCGGTCATGGCCTGGGAGTTGATGTCCGACTCGCGGATCGGCGTCAGGCCAACGATGGTCTTTTTCAACGACACGGTCTTGGAGGTGACGAACTGGGCGTATAGCCAAGCGGCCAGGCGCTGCTTCTCGGGGGTGGACTTGAAGAAGGTCCAGGAGCCGGTGTCCTGATAGCCCAGCTTCATCCCCTCCTCCCAGTATGGCCCCTTGGGCGAGGGCGCCATGCGCCACTTCGGCGTGCCGTCAGCGTTGACCACCGGCAGCCCCGGCTTGGTCATGTCGGCGGTAAAGGCGGTGTACCAGAAGATCTGCTGGGCGATGTTGCCTTGCGCAGGCACCGGGCCAGCCTCGGAGAAGGTCATGCCTTGCGCTTCCTTGGGCGCATAGGCGCGCATCCAGTCGACGTACTTCTGCGTGGCATAGACGGCCGCCGGGCCATTGGTGTCGCCGCCACGGGTCACGCTGGACCCTACCGGGTGGCAATCCTCCACGCGGATGCCCCACTCGTCCACTGGAAGGCCATTGGGGAGCCCTTTGTCGCCACCACCGGCCATGGAGAACCAGGCATCGGTGAAGCGCCACCCCAGCGAAGGGTCCTTCTTGCCATAGTCCATGTGGCCATAGACGCGCTTGCCATCGATTTCCTTGACGTCTTCGGTGAAGAATTTGGCGATGTCCTCATAGGCGGACCAGTTCACCGGCACGCCCAGCTCGTAACCGTACTTTTCCTTGAACCTGGCCTTGAGCTCGGGCCGCTCGAACCAGTCGGCGCGGAACCAGTACAGGTTGGCGAACTGCTGGTCGGGCAACTGATAAACCTTGCCATCCGGCGCGGTGGTGAACGAAATGCCAATGAAGTCCTTCAGGTCCAGGGTCGGCGAGGTGTAGTCCTTGCCTTCGTTGGCCATCAGATCAGTGATCGACTCCACCTTGCCGTAGCGAAAGTGCGTACCGATCAGGTCGGAGTCGTTGACCCAGCCGTCGTAGATGTTCTTGTCCGACTGCATCTGCGTCTGCAGCTTCTCCACCACGTCGCCTTCCTGCAGCAGGTCGTGGGTCAGCTGGATCCCGGTGATCTCGCTGAAAGCCTTGGCCAGCACCTTGGACTCGTACTCATGGGTGGTGATGGTTTCCGACACCACATTGATCTTCATCCCGCGAAACGGCTCGGCGGCCTTGATGAACCACTTGAGTTCGGCCAACTGCTGCTGCGGCGCCAGGGTCGACGGTTTGAACTCGCTGGTGATCCATTTCGACGCCGCATCCTCGTACTGGTCGGCCCACGCCGCACCGTGTACGCCCGCCAGTACCAGCATCGCGGCCAGGGTCAAATGTCGCCGGTTGTGTTTGTTATGGAACATTGTGCTCTCCCGTTTGAGTTATTCCCCGGAGCCGTCGCTCAGCCCCAGCGCAGCACCACCACGAGCCAGCCCAGCGACAGCAGCGAGGCCACCCATAAAGGCCAATCGCTGACCCCGACTACCAGCAAGTGCAGGTAGGCGCTGACCAACAGGCCGATGAACAACCGGTCGCCACGGCTGGTGACGATCGGCAGAAAGCCGCGCCGCTCCACACAGGGGCGGCGCAGTTCGAACAGGGTCATGCACAGCAGCAGTACGCCGACGACGGCGAAGAACAGCGCCGTGGGCAAGGTCCAGGCCATCCACTCCATGCGTTGCCCTCCTCACACCCGGCCCAGGGCAAAGCCCTTGGCCACATGGTTGCGAACGAACCAGATCACCAGCATGCCTGGCAGGATGGTCAACACCCCTGCCGCCGCCAGCACGCCCCAGTCGATGCCCGAAGCAGACACCGTGCGGGTCATCACGGCGGCAATCGGCTTGGCGTTCACCGAAGTCAGGGTGCGCGCCAGCAACAGTTCGACCCAGGAAAACATGAAGCAGAAAAACGCCGTCACGCCGATGCCGGAGCCGATCAGCGGAATGAAAATTTTCACGAAGAAACGCGGGAAGCTGTAACCGTCGATGTAGGCGGTTTCATCAATCTCCTTCGGCACGCCCGACATGAACCCCTCGAGAATCCACACTGCCAGCGGCACGTTGAACAGGCAGTGGGCCAGGGCAACGGCAATGTGCGTATCGAACAGGCCGATGGACGAATAGAGCTGAAAGAACGGCAGCAGAAACACCGCAGGTGGGGCCATACGGTTGGTCAGCAACCAGAAGAACAGGTGGCGGTCACCGAGGAAGCGGTAGCGCGAGAAGGCATAGGCCGCCGGCAGCGCCACCAGCAGTGAAATCAGCGTGTTCAGGCACACGTAGTACAGCGAGTTGATGTAGCCGCTGTACCAGCTGGCATCGGTGAAGATCACCCGGTAGTTGTCGAGGGTGAACGCCTGCGGCCACAGGGTGAGGCCACCAAGTATCTCGGTGTTGCTCTTGAACGACATGTTCAGCAGCCAGTAGATCGGCACCAGCAGGAAGAAGAAGTACAGCAGCAGGGCCAGCGTCTTGCGTGTACTCATGGCCTAGTCCTTGTCGGCGTGGGTCATGGCGGTATAGAACAGCCACGACACCAGCAGAATGATCAGGAAATACACCAGCGAGAACGCCGCCGCCGGGCCCAGGTCGAACTGCCCGACCGCCATGCGGGTCAGGGTCTGACTGAGGAAGGTGGTGGCGTTACCCGGCCCGCCTCCGGTCAGCACGAACGGCTCGGTGTAGATCATGAAGCTGTCCATGAAGCGCAGCATCACCGCGATCAGCAGCACGTTCTTGAGCTTGGGCAACTGGATATGCCGGAACACCGCCCAGCCCGATGCCCGGTCGATGCGCGCGGCCTGGTAGTACACGTCGGGGATGGCGCGCAGGCCCGAGTAGCACAGCAGCGCCACCAGTGATGTCCAGTGCCAGACGTCCATCACCAGCACGGTGAGCCAGGCGTCGAACGGGTCGCCGGCATAGTTGTAGCTGACGCCAAGCTTGGCCAGCGTGGCACCGAGCAGGCCGATATCGGCGCGGCCAAAGATCTGCCAGATGGTGCCGACCACATTCCACGGGATCAGCAGCGGGATGGCCATGACGATCAGGCATACCGAAGCCAGCCGCCCCTTGGTCGGCATGGTCAGGGCGATGCCGATGCCCAGCGGAATTTCGATCAGCAGCACGCAGGCGGAATAGATGAATTGGCGCAGCAAGGCATCGTGCAATGCCGGGTCGCGCAACACCTGGCGGTACCAGTCGGCGCCGACGAAGTAGCGGCTGGACTGGTCGAAAATGTCCTGCACCGAATAGTTGACCACCGTCATCATCGGCATCACGGCACTGAACGCCACCAGCAGGAACACCGGCAGCACCAGCCACCAGGCCTTGTTGTTCGGCACCTTGTTCATGGCACGGCCTCCAGCAGCAGATCGTCGACGTACAGCAGCAGCCACTGCGTCGGCAGGCTGACCCAGGCATGTGCCACCGGCACCGGGCGATCTTCTGCCAGGCGCGCCTTGAGCGCCACGCCGCCAAGCACCAGGGTGACGATGCGATAGGTGCCCAGGTCCTCGACGTCCAGCACTCGCCCAGGCAAGGCGCCCTCGAATGGGCTGTCCCACAGCTGCACGAACTCCGGGCGAATGCCCACTTGCAGGCGCCCGCCGCGCGTGCCCGCCAAGCGTTCGCGCAGGCCGTCGGGCAGTGCCAGGTGTACATCGCCGAACGCGACCCCCGCCGCGTCGGCGCGCACGTCGATCAGGTTCATCCCCGGGCTGCCGATGAAGTAGCCGACAAAGGTATGCCGGGGCCGCTCGAACAGCTCACGCGGGGTGCCGAACTGGACGATGCGCCCGCCATGCATCACCGCGATCTTGTCGGCGAAGGTCGAAGCCTCCAGTTGATCGTGGGTCACGTAGATCATGGTGATGTTGAACTGCTCATGGATCTGCTTGAGCTTGCGCCGCAACTTCCATTTCAGGTGCGGGTCGATCACCGTCAACGGCTCGTCGAAAAGGATGGCCGAGACGTCATCGCGCACCAGGCCACGGCCCATGGACACTTTCTGCTTTTCGTCGGCGCTGAGGTTGCGCGCCTTTTTCTTCAGCACTGCGCCCAGGTCGAGCACTTCGGCGATTTCCTCGACCCGCGTGCGCACCCTGGCTTCGTCCAGGCCCTGGTTGCGCAAAGGGAACGCCAGGTTGTCGAACACCGTCATGGTGTCGTACACCACCGGGAACTGAAACACCTGGGCAATGTTGCGCTGCTGCGGCGAAAGGTCATTGACCGGCTTGCCGTCGAACAGCACCTGGCCATGGGACGGTGTTAGCAGCCCCGAGATGATGTTCAGCAAGGTCGACTTGCCACACCCGGAAGGCCCGAGCAACGCATAAGCGCCGCCCTGCTCCCACACGTGCTCCAGTTGATGCAGCGCGTAGTCGCCCTCGGCGGTGGGTTGCCGGCTGTAGCTGTGCGCCAGCTGGCGCAGGCGGATTTCGGCCATCAGGCGCTCCTTGCCTGGCGCAGGCCCGGTGCCTGTACCAGTGCCCCGGCGCTGTCGAAAACGAACAGCTTGTGGGTGGGTATGAAGACACGGATCGGCGTATCCACCTGATACTCGTGCACCCCCGGCAGGTGCAGGACCATCGGCCAGTGCTCGTTACGCACATGCAGAAATGTCTCGGAACCGCTGATCTCGGCCAGTTCCACCCGCACCGCCAGTTCCAGGTCGTCATCGTGCGCCGGCACCAGAGTGAGGTGGCTGGGGCGCACGCCAAAGCGGTAATCGCCGTCGCCCAGGCGGTGCAGGTCGACATTGCGGGCGAAGTGCACGGCCTGGGCCAGGCTCACCTCATTGCCATTGATACGCCCCGGTATCAGGTTGATCGGCGGCTCGCTGAACAACTCGGCGGCCAGCACGCTGCCGGGCCGCTGGTAGACCTCGGCCGTCGGCCCGCTCTGGACGATTCGCCCCTCGTGCACCAGGGTGGTGGTGCCGCCCAGTGCCAGCGCTTCGTTGGGCTCGGTGGTGGCATACACGGCAATGCAGTTGCGCGCGGCGAACAACTCGCGCAGCTCCTGGCGCAGCCCTTCGCGCAGCTTGTAGTCGAGGTTGACCAGCGGCTCATCGAACAGGATCAACCCGGCATCCTTGACCAGCGCCCTGGCCATCGCCGTGCGCTGCTGTTGGCCGCCAGACAGCTCCAACGGCAAGCGTTGCAGGTAGGGTTCGATACGCAGCATTTCGGCAGTTTCCTGCACGCGCCGACGGATGTCCGGCTCGGCCAGGCGCGCCTGGCGCAGGGGTGAGGCGATGTTCTCGTACACGCTCAGGGTCGGGTAATTGATGAACTGCTGATACACCATCGACACATTGCGCCGGCGCACCGGCACGCCAGTGACATCTTCACCCGCCATCAGCACGCGGCCACGGTCGGGGTGGTCGAGCCCGGCCATCAGGCGCATGAGGCTGGTTTTGCCGGCGAGGGTCCGGCCAAGCAGCACGTTGAACGAGCCAGGCTCGAACTGCAGGGACGCGTCGATGATCCAGGGCTGGTTATCGACACTGCGGCTGACCTGTTCCAGCACCAGAGACATGGCAGGACCTTGTTATTGTGGTTGTCCGGCACAGACAGCCAGTTCCGTGCCAGTTCCACTCTGGCCCTCTGGCCTGCGGCTTTGACGGTGCCGACAGGCCAGCAGCGATTCACAACTGAACACTTTCGCTGAACACCTGAACACCTGAACAGTGGCGGGTTTGACAATGAACAACGGTGGACGACACTCAACAGCGGTCGGCTGATAACAACAATCACACAGGACAGGCCCATGGCCACCGCCACTTCGACCCATGCCCAACTGATCCAGGCCTCCTGGGCGCGCTGCCGCGATCACGGCCTGCAGCCACAGAGCGCCCCCGACTTCGATTGCCTGACCAAGGCCGAACTCAGCGCCCTGCTGGAGCGGCGCCAGGCACTGTTGCAACACACCCGCGATGGCGTGCTGCCGCAGTACGCGCACCTGCTGGGCAATGCCAGCTACCTGGTGATGCTCGCCGACGCCAACGGCTGCCTGCTCGAGACCTGGGGTTCGCGACGCTTCGTCTGCCCCCAGCACCAGCACGGTTTCAGTGCCGGTGCCCACTGGCACGAACGGGGCGTGGGCACCAATGCGCTGGGTACCGCGCTGGTCTGCGCCGAGCCCGTCCATGTTGGCCAGGACGAACACTTCCTGCGCCAGAACCGCTACATGGCCAGCGCCGCAGCCCCGCTGTACGATGCCCTGCGGCAACTGGTCGGGGTGCTCGATGTGGCCAGCGACGGCTACCTGCCGGCCACCCAGACCCTCGGCCTGGTGCGCATGATGGGCCAGAGCCTGGAGAATCGCCTGATCCTTGCGCAGCATACCGAACAGCACGCCCAATTGCTGTTCAACAGCGCCTGCGACAACCTCGACAGCCCCTGGGCCGGGCTGCTGGTATTCGATGAGCGTGGCCAGGTACTCGCCGCCAATCATCGAGCCGACAGCCTGCTGGGCGGCAACCCGCTGCAACAAAACGTCGAGCAACTGTTCCAGATCCCCTTGTGCCAGTTGCTTGCCCACCCCCAGCAACAGCCATTCGCTTTGCAGGCAGCCGGGCGCAACCGCTTCCACTGCCAGTGGCAAGCACCCCGGCAAAGCCCCCCGCGCTCAGCGCTTGGCAGTGGCGACCCACGCATGGAAAAGGCCCTGGCCCAGGCCAGCCTGATGCTGGAAAAAGACATCCCGCTGCTGGTCCAGGGTGAAACCGGCGTCGGCAAGGAAGTCTTCGTCCAGGCCCTGCACCGCGCCAGCAGCCGTGCCCGCCAGCCGTTGATTGCGGTCAACTGTGCGGCGATCCCGGCAGAGCTGGTGGAATCGGAGTTGTTCGGTTATGACAAAGGCGCCTTCACCGGCGCTCATCACAAGGGCAACCCGGGGCTGATCCGCAAGGCCGACCAGGGCATCCTGTTCCTCGACGAAATCGGCGACATGCCGCTGCCGACCCAGGCCCGCCTGCTGCGCGTGCTGCAATCGCGCAGCATTCAGCCACTGGGCAGCGGCGAACCGGTAGCGGTGGATATCCGCGTGGTCTCGGCAAGCAATCGGGACCTGACCGAAGAGGTGCGTGCGGGGCGCTTTCGCCAGGACCTCTACTACCGCATCGCGGCAATGGCGGTCGTGTTGCCGGCGCTGCGCGAGCGCACTGACCGGCGAGCATTGATCGAGCACATCCACGCACGTTATCGCGACCCTCACCAACCCCAGCGCTTGGGGCAGCCTATCCTCGAACTGCTTGACCGCCACCCCTGGCCGGGCAATGTGCGCGAGCTGGTGAGTGTGATGCAGGTGGCGCTGGCACTGGCAGGCGATGGGCCGGTCGGCGTCGAACATCTGCCTGGCGTATTTCTGGCTGAAACACAAGGGCGCCCGGTGGTGAGCGACTGCAGTGACGATGAGACGGACCTGCACAGCCTGCTGAAACGGGCCAATGGCAACCTCTCGGCCGTGGCGCGGGCCCTGGGGATCAGCCGGACGACACTGTACAAACGCCTGCGCGAGCAATGACCGAGGGACGACAGCCGATTCGGCTGCCCTCGCCCTGAAGTCAGCCGGCCCCGCTGCCCGCACCGCCTTTTTCAGCCGGCATTCCCGCCCTGATCGCCCGACAATATCCCTACAGCCCAACCGGCAAGTTGCAGGGAGATGCCATGACCCGTTTCATCGATGTGCAAGACCTCGCCCGCCTGGTCAACCGCAAAGGCCTGGCCACCTGCCTGGTGGAGATGGCCGAGTACATCCGTCAGGACTACCTGCGCTGGGACGATTTCGAGAAGTGCCCGCGCCTGGCCAATCATTCGGCGGACGGCGTGATCGAACTGATGCCGGTTTCCGACTCCAGCCGGTATGCCTTCAAGTATGTCAACGGCCACCCGAAGAACACCCGCCTCGGCCTGCCCACGGTGATGGCCTTTGGCGCCTTGAGCGACGTTGGCTCCGGTGCGCCGCTGCTGCTCAGCGAGATGACCCTGACCACAGCGATGCGTACCGCCGCCACTTCGGCCCTCGCCGCCCGCTACCTGGCGCGTGAAGACAGCCGCAGCATGGCGCTGATCGGCAACGGTTCGCAAAGCGAATTCCAGGCCATCGCCTTCAAGACCCTGCTGGGCATCGACGAGATCCGCCTGTTCGACATCGACCCTGCAGCCACGGCGAAGCTGGTGGCCAACCTGGCGGGCCGCCCAGGGCTCAAGGTGAGCGTCGCCCACAGCGTCGCCGAAGCCGTGCGCGGTGCCGATATCGTCACCACGGTCACGGCAGACAAGACCTACGCGACCATCCTCACGCCGGACATGATCGAACCGGGCGTGCACCTGAACGCCGTGGGCGGCGACTGCCCAGGCAAGACCGAGCTGCACCGCGCCATCGTCGAGCGGGCCCGGGTGATCGTTGAGTACGAGCCGCAAAGCCGGGTCGAAGGCGAAATCCAGCAAATGCCGGCCGATTCGCCGGTCTTCCCATTCTGGCAGGTGGTCGCAGGCCTTGTTCAGGGCCGTGAAAACGCCGACCAGGTGACCCTGTTCGATTCGGTAGGTTTTGCGCTGGAAGATTATTCGGCACTGCGCTACGTGCTCGATACAGCGCTCACGTTAGGGATCGGCCAGGATATCGGGCTGGTACCGGTGCTGGAAAACCCCAAGGACTTGTATGCACTGCTGCAGCCTCGGGTGGTGGCGGTTCGTTCAGTGCACCGGGCCGACAGCGCCTGCGCCTGACGGACCTAGGGCTGCTGCGCAGCCCAATCGCCGGCGCGTGAGGACGATCACCCGATAACCGCCTAACCTGTCCATGCCCCGCCTTCAAAAAAGAAGCACCGCGCATGGACACCAAGGACGCCACCTCTGCCCCGCTGGACCGCATCGACCAAGCCATCATCGACATACTGCGCGTCGATGGCCGCATCACCTTCGAAAAGCTCTCGACCCTGGTGCATCTTACTCCGCGCCCCTGCCTGGAACGCGTACGCAAGCTGGAACGGCGCGGCGTGATCCGCGGTTATGGCGCAATCATCGACCCGCAGAAGCTCGCACCAGGGCTGTCACTGCTGGTACTCGTAGCCCTTTCCAACCTGCGCGGGCGGTCCGCACAAAAGGCGTTCGAGGCAACCATGCTGGCCTGCCCTGACGTTCATGAATGCCAGCTGATCAGTGGCCATTTCGACTACAGCTTGCGCGTGCGCTGTCGCGACATGGAGCACTATCGGGTGCTGAGCGAAAGCTGGATGAACGACGACGCCCTGCACATCGACAAGCTGGTGGCCCACCCTGAACTGGCTTCGGTCAAAAGCATCGCCCCGCCGCCCTGATCGGGCAAGAAGTTGGCAGGCCGATTGCTAACACCCTGCAGGTATTGGCAAATGCCGGCCAACGGCGCATCACCTCAATCTGCAGCACGCACCGAACTAGAGCCCGGCAAGCCGAAATGCCCCACAACTGGTCAGACCGGTAAGGCCAAAAAACCTTGCATATTCGGATTTTTCGCGCTTTTATGACTTCGCGCTGAACAAACCGGTAAGACCACAAAAATAAATAAGTCCTGCGCTCTTTCGCCCCGTGCGGCACCGAAGCAAGGACACCGATCAGAGATCACTCCCATGCTCAAATGGTGCTCGCGTTCGATCTTCCTGCAAGTTGTGCTCGGCCTTGCCCTCGGCATCGCCTGCGGCCTCAGTTTCCCCGACCTTTCCCTGCAGCTCAAACCCCTCGGCGACGGCTTCATCAAGCTGATCAAGATGCTTATCGGCCTGATCGTCTTCTGCGTGGTGGTCAGCGGCATTTCCGGTGCCGGCGACCTGAAGAAAGTCGGGCGCATCGGCCTGAAATCGGTGATCTACTTTGAAGTGTTGACCACCATCGCCCTGGTGATCGGCCTGGTGTTCGCCTTTACCAGCGGCATCGGCAGCGGCGCCAACATCCACCTGGATCAGCTTTCTGCTGCCGACGCCAGCGGCCTGGCCGAGCGCGGCCAGCATATCCATGGCGCCACCGCGTTCTTCATGGACCTGATCCCCACCTCCGTGGTGGGCGCCTTCGCCGACAACAACATCCTTCAAGTCTTGCTGTTCTCGGTGCTGTTCGGCAGCGCGCTGAACCTGGTGGGTGACTCGGCCGCCGGTATTTCGCGGTTGATCAACGAACTCAGCCACGTGATTTTCCGCATCATGGGCATGATCGTGCGCCTGGCGCCGATCGGCGTCTTCGGCGCCATCGCCTTCACCACCAGCAAATATGGCCTGGAGTCGCTGCAGCACCTGGGTGGCCTGGTAGCGTTGTTCTACCTGACCTGTGCGGGCTTCGTGCTGATCATCCTGGGCACTGTGATGCGCGTGTCGGGGCTCAAGTTGCTGCCTTTCATCAAGTACCTGCGCGAAGAGTTGACCATCGTCCTGGGCACCGCTTCCTCCGATGCCGTGCTGCCGCAGATCATGCGCAAGCTCGAGCACCTGGGCATTGGCAGCTCCACCGTTGGCCTGGTGATCCCGACCGGCTACTCGTTCAACCTTGACGGCTTCTCCATCTACCTGACCCTGGCCATCGTGTTCATCGCCAACGCCACCGGTACGCCGCTGGCGATGACCGACCTGCTGACCATCCTGCTGGTGTCACTGGTGACGTCCAAAGGCGCTCACGGCATCCCAGGCTCGGCACTGGTTATCCTCGCCGCCACCCTCACCGCCGTGCCGGCGATCCCGGTGGTAGGCCTGGTACTGGTACTGGCAGTGGACTGGTTCATGGGCATCGGCCGGGCGCTGACCAACCTGATCGGCAACTGCGTGGCCACCGTGGCCATTGCCCGCTGGGAAAAAGACATCGATCTGGAGCGTGCGCAGAACGTGCTCGATGGCAAACCCGGCTTTGCCCATGCACCTCGCAAGCAGCCCAACGCCCATCAACAGGAATTCTGAGCCCACGTGGCCGGCGCTGACGCCGGCCCTTTCAGGAGAAAACCGTGATCAGCTCATCGACCGTCGTCAACTCAGTGGTGGAAAAACTGCGCCAGGCCCTGGCCCGCGGCCAGTGGCGCTCCGGCGACATGCTGCCTGGCCAGCGCGAGCTGGCCGAACAGTTGGGCATCAGCCGCCCCAGCCTGCGCGAAGCCGTGACCGTTCTCGAGACCCTCGGCCTGGTGCGCTCCATGCCGGGCAAGGGCGTACTGGTGCTGGATGCCGAAACGGCCGTGCTGGAGCCAGGCGTCGACAGCAGCGCTGCGGCGAGCCTGGCCGATGTCCTGGAGCTGCGCTACACCCTCGAACCGTTCATCGTCGGCCTGGTGGCGCAATCGGCCAACAGCCAGGACATCGGCCAGCTACGCCTGACCCTGATGGACATGCGCGAAGCGCTGGATGCCGATGACAGCGATGCCGGGGCCAAGGCCTACATCGCCTTCCACGAGGCGCTGTTCGCGCTGACCACCAACCCGATTTTCCAGAGCGTGGTACAGCAGACCGGCAATGCCCTCAAGCAAAGCGCCAACATGCTGCGCAACTCACCCGAACACCTTGCTGCGCGGCTCAAGGAAAACGAAGCCGTGGTACGCGCCATTCGCGACCGCAACAGTGCCCAGGCCAGCGCCCAGATGCGCCAGCACATCCTTGCCGAAGGGCAGCGGATGGGCATCGAACTGAACATCCCGGATGACCATCCGCGCCAATGACCCCAGGAGAGCGACCATGACCGCCTGCGCCCACGCCGCCCCCCACCTGCCTGCCCTGCTCGGGGCCGGCGAAACCCGCCTGTCGGCCGAGCAGATCTACCCCCGCCTGTTCGACGCGATTCTCGAGCAGCGCTTGCCACCCGGCAGCCTGCTGCCCGAGCAGGCACTGGGCAACGCCTTCGGCGTCAGCCGCACGGTGATCCGCCGGGTACTCGGGCGCCTCTCGGACCAGCAGGTGGTGGTGCAGCGCCCCAGCCACACCGCGCACCTGGCCGCCCCTGATCCACAACAGGCGCGCCAGGTGCTGAGCGCCCGGCGCCTGGCCGAAACCACCCTGATCAGCCTGGCAGCGCAACGCGCGCGGCCGGCGCAGATCCGCCAACTGCGTTCGCTGGTGGAGCGCGAGCGCCAGCACCACGAGCGTGGCGAACGTTGCGCGGCAATCCGCCTGGGCGGCGAATTCCACCTCAAGCTTGCCCAGGTGGCCGCCAATGCACCGCTGGCACGTTTTCTCAACGGTCTGGTGCCGATGACGTCTTTGATCATCGCCCGCTATGAATCGCCCTGCTGCGACCACTGTGCCTGGCAAGAGCACGCGGCGATCATCGATGCCGTGGAGGCTGGTGACGCGGCAGCGGCGCTTGCACTGATGGACGAGCACCTGGACCGCCTGGAAGAAAAACTCGACCTCGCCTGACAGGGCGCATGCGCAGCCGATCACCGGCCCTATACTCGGTTAACCACCCAGCCTCGAAACCCGGGAGGCGGTCGTGTGAACCCACGCATCCTCGTGCTGCTCTGCCTTCTGCTGGCCCTCGGCGGCTGCGCCGGCAAGCGCCCGCCTGCCCCGCCACCGCCCGCCGTGCTGACCTCCGCCGCCTGGCAACGCATCGACCAGGAACTGATCGATGCATCGGTAGGCGCCGCAGGCTCGGCCAACGACTATGCGCGGCGCTCGATGCGGGTATGGAAAGAACAAGTACAGCAACGTACCGAAAGCCACTTCATTCCCTGGTTCACCGGTTACTGGACCCAGCAATGGCTGACCCTCAAGGTCGCCTGGTACAAGCTCAACAGCGGTGAGGGCCGCGAGCCTGCGGAAAAACGCCTGGCCCTGTACCTGCAGGAGCAGTACCAGAACCGGGTGATCGAGCCGGTGGCCGAGCAGATCAACCCCGAAGTCATCCGCGACCGCGCCTGCGAGTTGTACCTGCAACTCTTTGGCCAGCAACTGCCGGCCATCATCCAGCGCTACAACGCCCCACCCGATCAGCTCAGCCAGCGCCTGAACCGGGTCCCGGCCATTGCCCTGGGGCCGCCGCCGGCGCGCAACGCCAGCCTCTATCAATTGCTCAAGGCCAAGCCACTCGACCAGCAACCCGCCTGGCTCGCCCTGCGCGACCACCTGCACCGGCAAGCGGCCAAGGGCCCGGGGCAGACCGACGTAGGCCTGTCGTCGGTGGCCACCCGCGCCAGCGAAAAGCTTGGCGCCACCCTGGCCCCTCGCGGCATTGCCAGTGCCGTGGCCAGTGCGGTGGGCAAGGTGGCCGGGGCGATGATCTCGGTGGCGGCAGCCGGCTACGGCATGATCACCCACGATCGCGATCACCCGGAGATGGTCGAGCAATTGCGGGTGATCCTCAACGTGGCGCTCAATCAGGAATGGCAGGAGTTGATGGAGAACCGCCAGAGCGGCGCCATGGCGGGGGTGTACTACCTGTCGGGGCAGGTCGAGGACAGTTTGCTGGCCAGTGCGCCGCGGCCAGTGGACCCGGCCGTGCAACCGGAACAACCTGCGCGGCAGGAACCCTTGTTGATCCGCCTGCCGCCATAGCGGTACCGACACCCTCAGGCGGTGGCCATGGCCGATGCCGGCAGACCGAAGATGCGGTCGAACGCCCAGTTGTAGGCAAAGGTGTAGCACGGCACCAGGATGATAAAGGCAAGGTCCACCAGGAACGCCTCGACCAGGCTCATGCCCAGCCACCAGGCAATCAGCGGGATCAGGTACACCACCAGGGTCAGCTGGAAACCGACGGCATGCACCACCCGCCGCGCCACGCTGCGGCCGCGCTTGGCCTGGCGGCTCTCCCAATACTCGAACAGGCTGTTGTAAATCAGGTTCCAGAGCATGGCGATGGTGGTGATCATCACCGCCAGCGGCCCGGTATGCGAAGCCTGGGTATCGGACAAGTAAGCCAGCCCCAGCGTCGACATGCACAAGCCGATCAGCTCGTAGAAAGTCACGTAGACCAGTTTGCGTTTCAGTCCTTGCACCGGTTTTACCTCATGTGGAATCAAGCGAAGGGCGCGAGAATGATTCAAATTTATTGACAGAAAAAGTCGGTAGCTTTCAGATTGACTGATAGGAGGCCGACATGAACTTTTCCAGTGACAATATCCAGCTGTTCCTCGCCGTGCTCGACCGGGGTTCGTTTTCCGCTGCGGCGCGCACCCTTGGCCGGGTACCTTCTGCCGTCAGCATGGCCATCGGCAACCTTGAAGCCGAACTGGGCTACCCCCTGTTCGAGCGTGGCCCGCGCGAGGTTCACCCCACCGCCCAGGCTGCGGCGCTAGAGCCACACGCCAGGCTGATCGCCGAGCAACTGGGGCTATTGCAGGTGCACGCACTGGAGTTGTCGCAAGGGCTGGAAAGCAGCCTGACCCTCGCCGTGGTCCCGGACATCGATCAGCGCCCGCTGTTTACTGCCATCGCCAGCCTGGGTGAGCGCTACCCGCTGCTGGACATCCAACTGCTCAGCGCCCCGCAGGAAGACGCATTGCAGTTGCTCGACAGCGGCCGTGCCGACCTGTGCCTGGCCTTCGCCGGCCTGCACGTCGATGCCCGCCGGGGGTTCCAGCACATTGGTACGCAATCGCTGGTTGCCACCCTGTCACCGGCGCACCCGGCACTGCGCGACGGGCGCATCCGCTACCTGGAAGACCTGATCAACGTGCGCCAGATCCTGGTGCGCAGCCGCGACCTGCCGCTGGCCGACCCGCGCGCGCTGATCGGCGCCACGCACTGGTCCACCGACAGTTTCGACTTCGCCGTGCAAATGGTCGAAGCAGGCCTTGGCTGGGGCGATTTGCCCTTGGCCAGGGTGGCGCCACTGATCGCTGCCGGGCGCCTGGTGCGCCTGCGTTTTGGCAATACCCGCAACGAACTTCAGTTGCCGATTCATGCCTTCTGGCGCAGGCAGCAACCGCTGCGCCAAGCGGCGCGTCTGCTGATCGAACAGCTAGCCAACTGCTAGCGCACCGTCCGTCGAAATCGCCTCAGCCTGATGACGTAAGTGCTTCAATTTTTTATGAGATTTGCCGATACCAGAGTGGACAGGCCCATCGCGCCACAAGCGCGCAGTGCCCTTCCCTCCATGGCTCAAGGTCTCGAAACATGAACCTGAAATTTCGCCACAAGATCCTCCTCAGCGCGTGCGGCGTCGTGGTACTGGCCTTTGCCCTGTTCACGCTCTACAACGATTACCTGCAACGCAATACCATCGCCCAGAACATCGAATCGTCGGTGCAGCAGTCCGGTGCGCTGACTGCCAGCAGCGTGCAGAACTGGATGAGCGGGCGCATCCTGGTGCTGGAGAACCTGGCCCAGGACATTGCTGAACAAGGGACGGGCGATACCCTGGCCGGGCTGATCGAGCAGCCTTCTTACACAACAAACTTCCTCTTCACCTACCTGGGCCAGGCCAATGGTGTGTTCACCCAGCGCCCCAATGCCCAGATGCCGGCCGGTTACGACCCACGCCAGCGCCCCTGGTATGGCGCCGCCGCAAGCGCCGGGCAGACCGTGCTTACCGCCCCTTACCAGGGCGCTGTCGGAGGCCTGATGGTGACCATCGCCACGCCGGTGAAGCGTGACGGCGAAATGCTCGGAGTGGTCGGCGGCGACCTGACCCTCGATACCTTGGTGCAGATCATCAACTCGGTCGACTTCGGCGGCATCGGCCACGCCTTCCTCGCCGACAGCAGCGGCCAGGTGATCGTCAGCCCCGACAAAGACCAGGTGATGAAGAACCTCAAGGACATCTACCCAGGCGCTGGCTTGCGCGTGGAGCCCGGCATGCAGGATGTCACCCTCGATGGCCAACAGCGGTTGATCTCCTTTGCCCCGGTGGCCGGCTTGCCGTCTGCCCAGTGGTATATCGGCCTGTCGATCGACAAGGACAAGGCCTACGCCGCATTGGGCCAGTTCCGCACCTCGGCGATCATCGCCATGGTCATTGCCGTGGCGGCCATCGCCGGGCTGCTGGGCTTGCTGATCCCGGTGCTGATGCGCCCGCTGACCACCATGGGCCGCGCCATGCGCGACATCGCCGAAGGTGAAGGCGACCTGACCCGCCGCCTTGCCGTGCAGCGCAAGGACGAGTTCGGCGAGCTGGCCACCTCGTTCAACCACTTTGTAGAACGCATTCACACCTCGATCAGCGAAGTGTCGTCGGCCACGCGGCTGGTGCACGACCTGTCGGAAAAGGTGGTCAACGCCTCCAATGCCTCGATCATAGGTTCCGAAGAGCAGAGCATGCGCACCAACAGTGTCGCTGCGGCCATCAACCAACTGGGTGCCGCCACTCAGGAAATCGCACGCAACGCTGCCGACGCTTCGCAGCACGCCAGCGGCGCCAGCGAGCAGGCCAATGGCGGGCGCGAAGTGGTGGAAGAAGCGATCAACGCCATGACCGCCCTGTCGCAGCGCATCAGCGAATCCTGCGAACAGATCGAAACGCTCAATGCCAGCACCGACGAAATCGGCAAGATCCTCGACGTGATCAAGGGCATCTCCCAGCAGACCAACCTGCTGGCGCTCAACGCCGCGATCGAAGCGGCCCGTGCTGGTGAAGCCGGGCGCGGGTTTGCCGTGGTCGCCGACGAGGTTCGCAACCTGGCGCACCGCACCCAGGAATCGGCGGAAGAGATCCACCGCATGATCACCAGCCTGCAGGTCGGCTCGCGTGAGGCGGTGCACACCATGAACACCAGCCAGGTGTCCAGCGAACAGACCGTGCAGGTCGCCAACCAGGCCGGCGTGCGCCTGGCCAGCGTGACCCAGCGCATCGGCGAAATCGATGGCATGAACCAGTCGGTGGCCACCGCTACCGAAGAGCAGACCGCCGTGGTCGAAAGCCTGAACCTGGACATCACCCAGATCAATGCGCTCAACCAGCAAGGGGTAGAGAACCTCAACCAGACACTGCAGCATTGCGATGCGCTGGCGCAGCAGGCCGGGCGTTTGAAGCAACTGGTGGGCAGCTTCCGCATCTGAGGGGATGTGCCGGCACGCTCGCCTTCTGCAGGGGATGAGCGTGCCGGCGCTGAAGCTCAGGCAGTTATAACCTAATAACGAACAAGTCTATTTGGCTATATAAACTACCTATATGCTGGCACCCATCCGATCACGGGCAAAGCTGGGCAGTCGAGTAGCGTATGGATGTAGGTTCTTTCGGTTTCACCATAGCCGGGCTGGTTGTGGGGTTCATCGTCGGCATGACCGGCGTCGGTGGCGGTTCGCTGATGACGCCGATCCTGCTGTGGTTTGGCATCAGCCCAGCCACCGCTGTCGGCACCGACCTGCTATACGCCGCCATCACCAAGGCCAGTGGCGTGTGGGTGCACAGCCGCAACAAGAACATCGATTGGAGAATCACCGGCCTGCTCAGCCTGGGCAGCGTCCCGGCAGCAGCGCTGACCCTGTGGTTCCTGAGCACCCTGCACACCGACACCTCGGCGCTCAATGGCATCATCAAGCAGGGCCTGGCGGTGGTATTGATCCTCACTGCGCTGGCAATCCTGTTCAAGTCGCGGCTGCAAGCGTTCGCCAACCGCCATGCCGGTGACCATTACCAACTCAGCGACCGTAGCCTAAACATCCTTACCGTCCTCACCGGCGTGGTGCTGGGTGTCATGGTAACCCTCACCTCGATCGGTGCCGGCGCCCTGGGCACAGTGGCGCTGTTTTTGCTTTACCCGTTCCTGGTCACCCGCCGCCTGGTGGGCACCGAGATCGCCCACGCGGTGCCGTTGACCCTGGTCGCAGGCCTGGGCCACGCCGGCATGGGCAACATGGACTGGTCGCTGCTGGGTTACCTGCTGCTCGGCTCGTTGCCCGGCATCTACCTGGGCAGCCACCTCACCGGGCGGATCTCCGACCGCGTGCTGCGGCCCTGCCTGGCGGGGATGCTGTTGCTGATCGGGTACAAGCTGGCGTTTTGAGGAAAGGGTTTGGCGTGAGACGGGTTGGCCGGCCCTCACGCCATCACAAGCCACACCTCACCCGAGCCGCAAGCGCCATCGCCCGGTAAAGCTCAGTTGCACACGCGACAAAGGCAGCACATCAATCTGCCGATGGGCAGCCAGGGGGCAGCCAAGCACCTGCACCAGCACCGCGCGAATCACCATGGGATGGGTCACCGCCACCCACTCGCCCGGTTTATCGAATGCCGCCAGCCACCCCGCCATGCGCTGGCACAGCTCGGCAAACGACTCACCACCATGCGGCGCACTGTGCGGGTCGTCCAGCCACAACGCCAGCGCCTGCGGTTGCTCAGCCTGCAATTGTTTCAATGCCAGCCCGTGCCAGCACCCCAGGTCGCAATCGGCCAACGCTGGCTCGACCTGCACCGGCATCGAAAAACCTGCCGCCGTTGCCCTCGCACGCTGCTCCGGCGCGGTCAGCATGCGCGTTTCAGGCGCCACGGCGAACGGCTGGGCGTGCAGCGGCAAGATGCTGTCGTCAGGGCGGTGCAAGCGCCCGGTCTTCTGGGCCGTTGTCAGGGCATGACAGATCAAGGTCAGGTGTACGGCTTTCACCAGGCGGCTTCTTCGCAGGGGACGGCCGACTGGTTTAGCACGCCGAGGTTATTTTTTCCGCAACAATGTCGCAGCCCTGGAGGAACACTGCGTTACGATGGCCAGTCCAAATTAGGCGAAATGCCACTAGAGCCGACCCGAATGCCAGCCAGCTCCTCCTCTCCCAGCCCGTTGCTGCTAGCCCTGCGCGAGGGCACACGCGACTGCCACAAGTCGCTCGAAGCCCGCCTGCCGTTCTTTCAAGCGCACTTCGATGCCGCTGCCTACTGCCGGCTACTGCAAGCCTATTACGGGTTCCACGCCCCTCTCGAAGCGCGGCTGGGCGATTATCAGGAACCCGTGAGGGCCAAGACACCGGCTCTCACCCTGGACCTGCAAGCCTTGCACCTGAGCGCCGCCGACATCGATGCCCTGCCCCTGTGCCAGGCGCTGCCTGCCATCAACGATGAGGCAAGCGCGCTGGGTGTGATGTACGTAATGGAAGGCTCGACCTTGGGCGGCCAGGTACTCAAAAAGGCAATGTCCGAACGCCTGGGTCTCGACCCGGCCAGCGGCACAGGTTTTTTAGATGTATACGGTGCGCGGACCGGCAACTACTGGCGCAGCTTCCTCGACCGCCTTGGCCAGGCCTCGACAGCACCTGCAGCGCAGGCCGCCACCGTGCAGGCGGCCATCGAAACATTCCAGAGCTTCGAGCGCTGGCTTGGGCAACGCAACGTGCTGAACCAAAAACCCGGCTAAAGAGGCCTGTTTGCTCTGACCCTGCCGCCGGCAAGCCGGCGATGGGGCCCGCTCAGGCAAACAGCTGCAGCAGCACCCACCCCGGCACCAACCCCGCCAGCCCGACCGCCAGCCGCGGCCAATACGGCAACAGCACGACCAGCAGCATTGCCCCCAGCGACATCATCGCCAACCAGGCCACCGGCGCCATGGCCCAGCCCCAGGCCTGGGCACAGAGCAACAGGCTGATCATCAGTGCCAGCCAGCCAGCGCCACGCAGCACCACGCGCAATGGCCGCGGGCAAGCCCGCTGCCATACCTGCTTGTAGTGCCGCTCCAGGCCTTGGCAAAGGCCAAGCATGCCGGCATAGGCGAACAGCGTGCCGCCCGCGATCAGCATCATCATGCGCCTGCCTCCACGCTGCGCCCTGCCTTGCGTGCAAGCGGCGCCGGCTCGGCGTTCTGCACGCGCCACGCCACCACACCGAGCAATACCCCCAGCACCAGTGCGCAAGCCGCCACGCCCAGGCGCAAGGCATCCGCCAGCCCACCGAACAGCCCAAGGCCCATGCACAGCAGTGCCGTCAGTCCCAACTGCTCCACCCACGCCCGGCGCGCAGGCCTGATACCCGCATGCAACAGCGCCAGCAGCCATACACCAAAGAACGCCCGCACCTCCCAGGCTTCGCGCTGTACCAGCTCGACCGGCAGCAGGCGGCTGGCCCAGAGCAAGCCGGCACAGGCCAGCAGCAAACCGGCAACGAAACCGACATTGCACACCTCGGCCACCCGGTACCAACGCCGCGCCGACAACTGCGCGCTGGCGCTGGCGTACTTGCGCCCACGCTTCACGCAAAACAGCACCAGGCCACTGGCGATCATCACGCAGCTGATGACGCCACAAACGAAGTACAACCAACGCATCGGGTACCCGCCAAACTGGGCAAAATGCAGGCCGACCATGACCCGCTGGGTCAAGGGGGCCGCACGCCACTCGGTCACATCGCTGAGCAACTGGCCGCTGACACCATCGAATACCATGGCCTGCCCCTTGGACAGGGCGATGCGGTTACCCAGTTCAGGGCGGACCTCGATACGTGCCCCGGCAGTGTTGGGATTGCGGATATTGAAACCGGCTATGGGCCCCAAGCGTGCCTGCGCCTGGGCCAGTAGCGGTACCACATCGGCCAGCTCCGCGGGCTGCCTGGCCATGCCCCTTGGCTGCTCCAGGCGGGCGTTGCCCTGGGCCTTGAAGTAGGCCCGGTTGTCCCCGGCGAACAGCGCATCGACACCTGCAGGAATGTAGATGAGCATGAAGATCACCAGCCCGGTGTAGGTGATCATCAGGTGGAACGGCAGCAACAGCACTGCACTGGCGTTGTGAAAGTCCAGCCAGGAGCGCTGGCCCTTGTTCGGCCGGAAAGTGAAGAACTCCTTGAAGATCTTCTTGTGGATGACAATGCCGGTGACAAGCGCCGCCAGCATCACCAGCGCCAGTGCACCGACCACGAAGATGCCCCAGTTGCGCGGCAGGTCGAGGGTGAAATGGAAGCGGAAAAAGAAATTGCCGCCGACACTGTCGCGTACCTCGATGGCCTCGCCCGTCTGCGGGTCGAGCTGTACGCCGCCGCCATGGCGCCGCTCACCGGTAGACACCCGCAGCCCGGGCGAACGATCGGTGGGCAGGCTGACGCCCCAGTTGCCGGCCTGCGGCTCATGGGCTTGCAGGTAGGCAATGGCGCGCCGCGCGGCATCGGCCTGGGTCACTTCACTGGCCGGGATTTCCGGCTGCATCCAGTGGTTAAGCTCTTTGTCGAACACCGCCAGGGTGCCGGTGACGAAGATGGCGAACAGCAGCCAGCCGAAGATCAGCCCGCCCCAGGTGTGCAGCCAGGCCATCGATTGAGTGAAGGTGTTCTTCATGCCAGCCACTCCAGCGCCTGGGGCCAGAAGCCGATCAACGCCAGGGGCGCAGCCAGGGCCAGCGGTAGCCAGGCGCGCACCGCGTCACGGCTGGCAAAGGCCCAGAGGATGGCTGCGGTGTAGAAAATGAAGGCCGGCAGGGTCGCGACGATGACCGCATCGGCAGGTGACAGGGGCAGCAGCCGCGCCAGGCAGGCGGTGGCCGCATAGCTAAGCGCGTAGCCCCCCAACAGCGCGGCGCTGCTGCGCGAGAGGATCTGCAACCAGGCGGTTTTAGTGTTCATTGGGGTATTTCCTGGTAGTCACATCGAGGCAAGCCCGCTCCCCAGGTACACCACTGCGCTTGCGCCCGTGGGGTATCTGCAGGAGCGGGCTTGCCCCGCGAATGGGCCGCAGCGCGGCCCCTGCATCAGAACGAGATATTCAAGGAAGCAAACACCGCACGTCCCGGCTGGTTGTAGGTGTTGGCACCCGAGCTGCTGGCATTGCCACCGCGATAGATCTGCTTGTCGAACACATTGTTCACGCCCACCCGCACGTCATAGTTGGCGTTGAACTTGTACCCGGTGCTGACATCCACCAGGCCATAGGCCTCGACATCCTGCTGCGCCTCGGCGTCGTAGCTCTCCTCGGTGCGGTAGTTGTAAGTCGGCGACTTCTGCTTGCCGTAGTAGGTACCGGCCACCTGGAACGAAAGCTTGTCGGTGGCGCGCCAGTCCAGGGTGCTGTTGACCGTGTACTCGGGGATCACCGACAGCGGCTCGCCCGTCTCGCGGTTGTCGTTGTCGAGCATCCAGGTCAGGTTGGTGTTCCAGTCCAGTACCGGGGTCAGTTCGACGAACAGGTTGCCCTCGATGCCTTCCACACGTGCCTCGCCGGCGTTCTCCCACTGGGTCACGCGGCGGCCGCTGTTGATGCTGTAGAGCACATCGGTGTCACCGATGATCTTGTTCTTGTAATCGTTGCGGAAGTACGTCGCGCTGGTACGCCAGGTGCCGCGGTCGTACAACAGGCCGATTTCCTTGTTGACGCTGATTTCCGGCTTGAGGTCGGCATTGCCCTGCAGGTAGCAGCCCCCGGAGTTGCTCTGCTGCACACTGCAACCGTTGCCACGGCTGTAGAGCAGGTAGTTGGGGTTGGACTGATACAGGTTCGGCACCTTATAGGCCCGGGCGATACCGCCCTTGACCGACAGCGCATCGGTCAGCTTGTGCGACAGGTTGAGGCTGGGGCTGAAGTTGTCGCCAAAGGTTTCGTGGTGGTCGAAGCGCAGGCCCGGGGTGACGGTGGTGTCGCCCAGCACAATGTTGTCCTCGACGAACAACGCGTAGCTCTTGGCGGTCATCTTCGAGTTGCTGCGGTCGAAGCCACTGATGACGTCACTGCCACCGCCGCTGGGGTCGAAGCTCTGGGGGCGGAACGAGCCCTGGTCGTTGAGCGATTCGTACAGGTACTCGCCGCCCAGGGTCAGCACATGTTCAGTACTGCCCATGGCAAACGGCAGGTTCACTTCGCTGCTCAGGCGAGTGTTGCGCAGCCGCGACATGGCTGCACCGCTGTCGTTGATCGCACCTTCCGGGCCACCGGCCAGGCCTTCGTTGAGACGCCAGTTGCGTACGTATTCGTAAGCCAGGCTGGTCTTGCTGGTGCCCCAGCTAAAATCGCCAAGGTGGGTCAGGTCATAGGTGTTGCGCTGCATGACATTGGTCTCGTGGCCATACAGGCTGGAGATCAGGTCGACATTGCTGCCACCGTTGCTGTTCATGGTATCGCCGGCATAGAGGTTGCCCTGGCGGCTGTAACCGGCGCTGGCTTCAAGGCGGTGCTCGTCGTTGAGCCGCCAGCTCAGCAGGCCGTTGATGTCCTTGTTGCGCACGCCCTCACGGCCGGCGACCAGCGCGCTGTTGGCGTGGTCGGCGTTGATGTCCAGGTCGTCGGCGTCGGTCTTGGCCAGGCCACCGTACAAACGGAAACCGAGGTTGTCGGTAAGCCCACCGCTGAGGTTGAAGTTGGCACGACGGCTGACACCCTCGGCACTGTCTTGCGGCATTTGCGTGAACAGGTTGAGGCTGCCCTTGAACGCCTCGGTGGGCCGCTTGGTGATGATGTTCACCACCCCGCCCATGGCGCCCGAGCCGTAGCGCGCCGCCGCGGGGCCGCGCAGGATTTCGATGCGCTCGACCGCCTCGGCCGGCACCCAGTTGGTTTCGCCGCGGGTGTCGCGGTCGCCGTTCCAGCCGTAGCGCACGGCGTTGCGCGCGCTGGACGGTTTGCCGTCGATGAGGATCAGGGTGTTCTCCGGGCCCATGCCGCGCAGGTCGATCTGCCGGTTGTTGCCACGCGCACCACTGGCGCTGTTGCCGGTCAGGTTGACCCCCGGCTCCCGACGGATGATGTCGGACAGGTCGTTGGCCGGCGGGCGACGCTTGATGTCTTCTTCAGTGATGATCGACGAACCCAGCGCCTGTCGTGCCTCGCGCTCTGCAGTGACCAGAGTGTCCTGGATCACCAGTGCGTCGTCGGCCACCGGCATTTCCAGCACCTCACCAGGGCTGCGCTCCACTGTTTCAGCGGCGGTCGCCATCATGGCCGGTGACGCCAACGCGACAAACGCCAGGGCCAGGCTGTTGGGTGAAGTTCTGCACTGCATTGACACATCTCCTGCGATGGGTAAGCGAAGGGCACATCCCTGCCAGGAAGCCGGAAGGCCCGCGCCCACCGGCCTCGCAAACACTGTTCGGGGGCCAACAGGGTTGGTAAATATAGTTATTCTCAAATGGGTTTAAATCTTATTTACGAAACTTACATGTTTGCACCGGAACTTTTCCGACGCGTAGCCAGCCCGTGTACAGTCACTTTTGCCCCTCTCCCCTGAGATGAGACAGCGTTTCCATGCTCCCAGCCGCTCTGATCTTCCTGTTCACCCTGACCCTGGTCATCTGGCAGCCCAAAGGCCTCGGCGTTGGCTGGAGCGCCACACTCGGCGCCGTGCTGGCCCTGGTGTTCGGCGTGGTATCGCTGCATGACATCCCCACGGTATGGGCCATCATCTGGAACGCCACCGCCACCTTCATCGCCCTGATCGTCATCAGCCTGCTGCTGGACGAAGCGGGCTTTTTCGAATGGGCGGCGCTGCATGTGGCGCGCTGGGCGCGAGGGGACGGGCGCCGCCTGTTCGCCTTCATGGTGCTGCTGGGCGCGGCGGTGTCGGCGCTGTTCGCCAATGACGGCGCGGCGCTGATCCTCACCCCGATCGTCATGTCGATGCTGCTGGCGCTGCGCGTCTCCCCGGCGGCGACCCTGGCCTTCGTCATGGGTGCAGGCTTCATTGCCGACACCGCCAGCCTGCCGCTGGTGGTATCCAACCTGGTGAACATCGTCTCGGCGGACTACTTCGATCTGGGGTTCAACGCCTATGCCGCGGTGATGGTGCCAGTGAACCTGGTAGCAGTGGCTGCCACGCTACTGGTGCTGTGGCTGTATTTTCGCCGCGACATTGCGCTGCGCTATGCCACCGAGGACCTCAAGGTGCCGGCAATAGCCGTGCGCGACCGCGCAACGTTCCGTGTCGGCTGGGCGGTGCTGCTGGCATTACTGGCCAGCCTGTTCGTGCTCGAGCCCATGGGCATCCCGGTCAGTGCCGTGGCCGCAGCCTGCGCGGCGGTACTGTTCGCCGTTGCCGCCCGGGGCCATGTGATCTCCACCCGCCGCGTGCTGCGCGAGGCACCGTGGCAGATCGTGGTGTTTTCGTTGGGGATGTACCTGGTGGTCTACGGCTTGCGCAATGCCGGCCTCACCGACTCGCTCGGCAATGTGCTGAGCTGGCTGGCCGGGCACGGGCTATGGGCAGCCTCGCTGGGTACCGGCCTGATTGCGGCGCTGCTGTCGTCGGTCATGAACAACATGCCCAGCGTGCTGATCGGCGCGCTGTCGATTCATGCCAGCGAGGCGCAGGGTGTGGTGCGCGAAGCGATGATCTATGCCAACGTGATCGGCTGCGACCTGGGGCCGAAGATCACCCCGATCGGCAGCCTGGCCACGCTGTTGTGGCTGCATGTGCTGGCGCGCAAGGGCGTGACCATCGGCTGGGGGTATTACTTCAAGGTAGGCGTATTGTTGACGGTGCCCGTATTGCTGGTGACCCTGGCGGCACTGGCGGTGCGGCTGAGTTTTTGAGGGCAAAGCCTGCGTTGGCGGCTGCACATGGCTAGCGACACACAGGCCGGTTGACCCGCCACAACCCACGCATCTGGGTCGTATACCCGGCACTCATCAACTCCCGCCGCATGGCCCAATCCGCCGCCGCCGGCACCGCCGCGCTGCGCAGGGTGCCTCGGCCCCAACGCGCGTTGACGCCATCGATCACGCCCATTACCCGCTCTGCCTGAGCGGTCTGTGACGGCGCGAACAGGTCGCCGGTGACCTCCCCGCGTTGGCAAAGCTCCAGCAGCAAAACCTCCGCCTTGCTGTAGCGAAACCCTGGGCGATACACGCGCTCCAGCGCCTCCAGCGCCATGCGCGTGAGCAAGCGCACGTCATCGGTGGGGTATGGCAGTTGCACCACTACGCCATTGGCATAGCGGGCTTCGTCGGGGTTGAACATGCCGGTGCGGATGCTCACCCGCATCCTGCACGCCAGCGAGCGTTGCTGGCGCAGCTTCTCGCTGGCGCGCATCACGTAAGTGGCCACGGCCTCCTTGATCGGCGCCAGCTCGGTCAGGCGCGTGCCGAACATCCGGCTGCAGCAGATTTCCTGGCGCGGCGGGTCGACGTCCTGCAGTTGCAGGCAAGGCGTACCGGCCAGTTCGCGGGCGGTCTTTTCCACCACCACGCTGAAGGTCTTGCGCAAAAGCCCGGGGTCGGCGCGGGACAGGTCCCAGGCCGTGCGGATGCCCATGCCCTGCAGGTGCGCTGTGAGGCGTTTGCCGATGCCCCACACCTGGGACACGTCGCACCTCTTGAGCACCCGCTCACACCGTAGCGGGTCGCGCAGGTCGACCACCCCGCCGCTCTGCACAGCCCAGCGCTTGGCCGCATGGTTGGCAAGCTTGGCCAGGGTTTTGGTACCGGCGATGCCGACCCCCACGGGGATGCCGGTGTACTTGAGCACTCGCTCGCGAATGCGGCGGCCCAGGTAGTCGAGATCGCCCGGCACACCTGCCAGGTCGGCGAAGGCTTCGTCGATGGAATACACCTCCACTGCCGGGACCATACCCTCGATCACCGTCATTACCCGCTGGCTCATGTCGCCGTACAGCGCGTAGTTGGACGAAAACGCCACCACCCCGTGCTGACGCAGCAGGTCCTTGACCTGGTAAAACGGCTGGCCCATCTTCACCAACGCCTTGGCCTCGGCACTGCGGGCGATGATGCAGCCGTCGTTGTTGCTCAACACGACGATGGGCGTGCGCAGCAAGTCGGGGCGGAACACGCGCTCGCAACTGGCATAGAAACTGTTGCAGTCGATCAGGGCGAAAACGGGAGCAGGCTTCATCGGGGCTATTTCACATCGTGGCTGCGGACACTGAAGGTCACTACGCCCCAAATCGTCAGTTCGTCACCCTCCAGAATGTATCGTGGCGCAAACCGCGGGTTTTCCGAGCGCAGCGCCACCTGGCTGCCGACACGGTGCAGCCGTTTGCACAGCGGCTCGCCATTGACCGCAGCAATGACGATATGGCCATGGCGCGCCTCGATCGAACGGTCGACCAGCACCAGGTCACCGTCGAAGATGCCGGCGCCCTGCATGCTGTCGCCGTCTATCCTCACCAGATACATGTGCGGCGCACGCAAATTGAACAACTCGTCCAGCGAGATGGGTTGCTCCATGTGATCGGCAGCCGGCGACGGGAAACCCGCTGGCACACGAAACAGATAACGCGCCAGCACGGTGCTGGCGCAGGTGACCGGACCCAAAATGGACGTCATGTGACAGCCTTGAAGTCAAACTGTATGTATATACAGTAAACGCTGTAGTGGGTGGCAGGTCAAATTCGGCATAAGACATTTCGACAAATGGGGGTACACGCCATGTGCGGACGCTTCGCCCAGTATCAGGGGCTGGCCGATTACCTGCGTGAGCTGAACGCCGAGCAGGACGTGATCAGCGGTTACGACAACGTGCCCATTGGCCGTTACAACGTGGCCCCTGGCAGCCGCGTGTTGGTGTTGCACAACGCCGCCAATGGCCTGCGCATCGACCCCTGCCATTGGGGTTGGGCACCGTTCTGGGCCAAGGGCCCGAGGCCCGCGCCGATCAACGCACGGGTGGAAACCGTGACCACGGGCAAGTTCTTCAAGGCACTCTGGCCTCAAGGGCGAGCCCTGGTCATGGCAGACGGCTGGTACGAATGGGTGAGCGACCCGCACGACCCCAGGCGCAAGCAACCCTACTTCATCCGCCTGAAAAGCCAGGCACCGATGTTCATGGCCGCGCTGGCTCAGGTACGTTCTGGGCTGGAGCCGAACGAAGGGGATGGGTTCGTGATCATTACCGCAGCGAGTGATGCAGGAATGGTCGATATCCATGACCGCCGGCCACTGGTACTGGGGCCGGCGGATGCGCGGGCGTGGATCGACCTGGAAGTGCCTGCCGATCAGGCCGAGCGGTTGGCACGGGAGCGGTGCCTGCCGGTAGAAGCCTTTGAATGGTTTGCGGTAGGCGAGGCCGTGGGGAATGTCCGTAATGAAGGCGCGCAGTTGATCGTGATGCAGCCCTGAACAGGGTACAGGCCTCCTAGACCTGCAACGCTACCTCCGGCTTTTGCTCCAGCAGCGACCAACCACCCTGCCCGTCCACTTCCAGCCGGTGGGTATGGAACCCGGCCAACGTGCTGCGATGGCCGACACTCACCAGCAAGGTTTGCGGCATTTCATTGCGCAGCAGCGAATACAACGCATGCTCCAGGCCTTCATCCATCGCCGAGGTGGACTCGTCGAGGAACACCACCTGCGGCCGGTTGAACAGCACCCGGGCAAACGCCAGCCGCTGCTGCTCACCGACCGAGAGGATATGCGACCAGTCGCAACTGACCGCCAGCCGCTCAGCCAGGTGGGCCAGGTTGACCTGGCGCAGCGCCTGCTGCATGCGCGCCTCGTCCTCCGGCTTGCTGTCAGCCGGGTAGGCGATGGCGGTTCGCAGGTCCCCCAGGGGCAGGTACGGGCGCTGCGAGAGGAACAGCGCCTCGGTGCCGGTGGGCCGCCTGACCTCACCCTCGGCGTAAGGCCACAGCCCTGCCAGGGCGCGCAACAAGGTGGTCTTGCCACTGCCCGACGGGCCCTTGATCAGCAGCGCCTGGCCGGCCTGCAGGCGCAAGTCGAGGTCGGCGATCAACGCGTGGCCGTCGGGGCGCATCACCTGCAAACCCGAGATATCCAGGGCCTGCGCCTGTTCCTGGGTGCTGACCCGCGGCAAGGTGCTGGCCTGCTGGTTGGCATCGAGAAACCCGGTCAGACGGTCGAGCGTGGCGCGGTACTGGGCAAAGGTGTCGTAGGACTCGCGGAAGAACGACAACGCATCCTGCACCTGGCCAAACGCTTGGGAGGTCTGCATGACATCGCCCAGCTTGATCGCGCCACTGAAGAAGCGCGGCGCCTGGAGGATGAACGGGAACACCACTGCCACCTGGCTGACGCCCAGGTTGAAACCGCTGAACTTCAGGTTGCGGAACACCAGTGCCCAGACATTGACGATCAATGCCCCGAAGCGGCCCAGCAAGGTCCCCCGCTCCACTTGCGCGCCCTGGTAGAACGCGATGTTCTCAGCGTTCTCACGCAGGCGCATCAGCGCATAACGGAAGTTGGCGGTGAGTTTTTCGTTGAGGAAGTTCAGGCGGATCAACGGCTGCCCGAGGCGGAAGGCGATCCAGGTGGCGATCAGCACATACACATACACGGCAAACACCATGGCCCGGGGGATTTCCACACCTGCTACCGCCAGCGGCGCCGACAGCCCCCAAAGGATGGCGGTGAACGCCACCAGCGACACCAGCGCGCTGACCGCGCCCAGCGCCAGGGTTACCGAGTTGGTGACGAAGGCGTTGACGTCCAGTTCGATACGCTGGTCGGGGTTGTCTACAGGCTCGGCGAGGAACTGGCCGCGGTAATAGGCGTCACCGTGGAGCCAGTCGTTGGTCAGGCGCTCGGTCAGCCAGACCCGCCAGCGGATGCTGAAGGCCTCGGTCACGTAGAAGGTGAACAGCGAACGCAGCACATGAAGGGTGGCCAATACCGCGAACACGCCCAGCAAGTACCAGAAGGCGGTTTGGTCGAGGGCCTGCAGGGCGCTGTAGAAGCCGTTGTACCAGAACGAGAACAGCACGTTCATGCGTACCGAAAACAGGGTCAGCACCAGCAGTGCGGCAAACACCAGCAGCGGTCGCCAGCTGCGCCTGAAGGAGAAATAGGGCCCGGCAAGCTGCCAGAACTGGCTACCCCAGCGCGTGTAGCGCACAGCCAGCGCAGCGGCGGCGGTGAAGCCGATCAGGGTGATGAACGAAGCGATTGCAAGCCAGCTCAGGCTCTCTTGCAGGGCCTGGTGCCAGTTCATGTCCATGGTGGGTATCCGTGACGAGTGTTTACGCGAGCGTAGCATTGCGACGGCTTTGGTCAGGCATTCATGACGGACATTTCATTTTGTCGGCACCGCCCCTATCGCCGGCAAGCCGGCCCCACAGGAATTGCACTCGATTCGAGGGCAGTCCAGGAGTCCCACCGCTTGCTGGCGACGGGGGCAGCGCAGACAAACGCTAAGCCAAGGCCTCCACCACCTTGGGGTCCAAACCCTCCCCTGCATGGGCCTGGGCCCATTCCCCCAACTGCCTGCGCATCGCCGGGGTCCAGAAGTTCTGCAAATGCTGCTGCACCCCTTTCACCGCCAACGCATGATCAGGCTCGCTGTCGAAGTAATGGGCAATCTGGTTGGCCATCTTGACCAGGTTTTCGATGCTCATCGGCGTACCTCGGCCTGCTCGGGCTTGTCGGCCGTGCGGCGCTCCTTGAGCAGGCGCCGCTGTTCATCGCTGAAGTCCTGGTAGCGCTTTTGCCACTGCGACGGGTGGAACACCTTGACCACCTCCACCGCCGTGACCTTGTACTCCGGGCAGTTGGTGGCCCAGTCGGAATTGTCGGTAGTGATCACGTTGGCGCCGGACTCGGGGAAGTGGAAGGTGGTGTACACCACCCCCGGCGCCACGCGCTCACTCACCTTGGCACGCAGGGCCGTCTGCCCGGCGCGGCTGCCGATGCCGACCCAGTCGCCGTCATGGATGCCGCGGCTTTCGGCGTCGGTGGGGTGCAGCTCCAGGCAGTCGGCAGCATGCCAGGCGACGTTCGCGGTGCGCCGGGTCTGGGCACCGACGTTGTACTGGCTGAGAATGCGCCCGGTGGTCAGCAGCAGTGGGTAGCGGCTGTTGACCTTCTCGTCGGTGGGCACATAGCCGGTGAGCATGAAGCGCCCTTTGCCCCGCACGAACTGATCGATGTGCATGGTCGGCGTGCCGTCGGGCGCTGCGTCGTTGCACGGCCACTGCAGGCTGCCATGGCGGTCGAGTTCGGCGTAGCTGACGCGGTGAAAGGTTGGTGTCAGGCGGGCGATTTCGTCCATGATCTCGGACGGGTGGCGGTAGCTCATCGGGTAGCCCAGGGCATTGGCCAAGGCCACGGTGGCCTCCCAGTCAGCCTTGCCGGCCAGCGGCTGCATCACCTTGCGTACCCGCGAAATACGGCGCTCGGCGTTGGTGAAGGTGCCGTCCTTTTCCAGGAACGAGCTACCCGGCAAGAACACATGGGCGAACTTGGCCGTCTCGTTGAGGAAGATGTCCTGCACCACCACGCATTCCATGGCCCGCAGCGCGGCAGTGACGTGCTGGGTGTTGGGGTCGCTCTGGGCGATGTCCTCACCCTGGCAGTACAGCGCCTTGAAGCTGCCGTCCAGCGCCGCTTCGAACATGTTGGGGATGCGCAGGCCCGGGTCGGGCTGCAGAGTCACACCCCAGGCCTGCTCGAACTCGGCACGCACGGTCTCGTTGGAGATATGCCGGTAGCCTGGCAACTCATGCGGGAACGACCCCATGTCGCACGAGCCCTGCACGTTGTTCTGCCCACGCAGGGGGTTTACCCCTACCCCTTCGCGGCCAATATTGCCGGTGGCCATGGCCAGGTTGGCGATGCCCATCACCGCCGTGCTGCCCTGGCTGTGTTCAGTCACGCCCAAACCGTAGTAGATCGCCGCGTTGCCGCCTGTGGCATACAGGCGGGCGGCGGCGCGGATCTGCTCGGCGGGCACGCCGCACACGGGGCCCTGCACTTCAGGGGCGTTTTGCGCGAGGCTGACGAAGTCGCGCCAGCGGGCGAAGGCCTCGCTCTCGCAGCGCTCGTCAATGAAGCGCTGGGCCAGCAGCCCCTCGCTAACGATCACATGGGCCAAGGCGTTGAGCATGGCCACGTTGGTGCCAGGGCGCAGTTGCAAGTGCAGCTCGGCACGGGCGTGGGGCGAATCCACCAGGTCGATGCGCCGCGGGTCGATGACGATCAGCCGCGCCCCTTGGCGCAGGCGGCGTTTGAGCTGCGAGCCGAACACCGGGTGGGCATCGGTAGGGTTGGCACCGATCACCAGGATCACGTCGGCCTGCATCACCGAATCGAAACTCTGGGTACCCGCCGACTCGCCGAGGGTCTGTTTGAGGCCATAGCCGGTGGGCGAATGGCAAACCCGCGCGCAGGTGTCGACGTTATTGTTGCCAAACGCCGTGCGCACCAACTTTTGCACCAGGTAGGCTTCTTCGTTGGTGCAACGGCTGGAGGTGATGCCACCGATGGAGTCGCGCCCGTACTTGAGCTGGATGCGCCGGAACTCGCTGGCCGCGTAGGTGACGGCCTCGTCCCAGCTGACTTCCTGCCACGGGTCATCCACATGCTTGCGGATCATCGGTCTGGTGATGCGATCAGGGTGGGTGGCATAGCCCCAGGCGAAGCGGCCCTTGACGCAGGCATGGCCGTGGTTGGCGCCGCCGTTCTTGTCCGGGACCATGCGTACCAACTGGTCACCCTTCATTTCCGCACGGAACGAGCAGCCCACGCCGCAGTAGGCGCAGGTGGTGATCACCGCTCGTTCCGGCTGGCCGCTCTGCACCAGGCTTTTTTCGGTCAGGGTAGCCGTCGGGCAAGCCTGCACGCAGGCGCCGCACGACACGCATTCGGAGGTGAGGAAGTTGTCACCACCGGCTGCCGCCACCCGCGACTCGAAGCCGCGCCCGGTGATGGTCAGGGCGAAGGTGCCCTGGATGTGCTCACAGGCACGCACGCAGCGGCTGCAGACGATGCACTTGCTGGGCTCGTAATCGAAGTACGGGTTGGACACGTCCTTCTGCTCAGCCAGGTGATTGGCGCCGTCATAGCCGTAGCGCACCTCGCGCAGGCCGACCTGGCCGGCGACCGTCTGCAGTTCGCAGTTGCCGTTGGCCGAGCAGGTCAGGCAGTCGAGCGGGTGGTCGGAAATGTACAGCTCCATGACATTGCGACGCAGGTCGGCCAGGCGTGGTGTCTGCGTGCGCACCACCATGCCTTCGCTGACAGGCGTGGTGCAGGACGCCGGGTATCCGCGCATGCCGTCGATTTCGACCATGCACATGCGGCAGGAGCCGAAGGCCTCCAGGCTGTCGGTGGCGCACAGCTTGGGGATGCTGGTACCCAGCAGGGCGGCGGCGCGCATCACTGAGGTGCCCGCCGGCACGCTCACGCTGCGCCCGTCGATGTTCAGGCTGATCTGCACATCGCCGTAGCGTTCAGGGGTGCCCAGATCGGTCTCGGGGTCGAAGTAATTGATCACTGCGCGGCCTCCGTGGTGGTCAGCCCGAAATCGGCCGGGAAGTACTTCAGGGCGCTGGCCACCGGGTAGGCGGTCATGCCGCCCATGGCGCATAGCGAGCCGTATTGCATCGTGTCGCACAGGTCGCGCAGCAGCAGGGCCTGGTCATGGCGGTCGGTGAGGTCGCTGCTGGCGATCAGGCGGTCGACCACCTCCATGCCGCGGATAGAACCGATGCGGCAAGGCGTGCATTTGCCGCAGGACTCTTCGGCGCAGAACTGCAGGGCGAAACGCGCCATGCTGGCCATGTTCAGGGTGTCGTCAGCCACCACCACGCCGCCGTGGCCCAGCATCGCGCCCATGGCAGCGAAGGCCTCGTAGTCCAGTGGCGTGTCGAAGTGACTGGGCGGCACCCAGGCACCCAGCGGGCCACCGACCTGGGCAGCCTTGAGCGGACGGCCGCTGGCGGTGCCGCCCCCGTAGCCTTCCACCAGCTCGCGCAGGGTCAGGCCGAAGGCACGTTCTACCAGGCCGCCATGGCGGATGTTGCCGGCCAGCTGGAACGGCATGGTGCCCAGCGAACGGCCCATACCGAAGTCGCGGTAGAACGCCGCGCCCTTGGCCAGGATGGTGGGCACCGAGGCCAGGGTGAGCACGTTGTGCACCAGGGTCGGCAGGCCGAACAGGCCCTGCAGGGCCGGTAGCGGCGGCTTGGCACGGACGATGCCGCGCTTGCCCTCGATGGATTCGAGCAGCGCGGTTTCCTCACCGCAGATATAGGCACCCGCACCCACGCGTACTTCCAGGTCGAAGGCCTGACCGCTACCGGCCACGTCGAAACCCAGATAACCGGCGTCGCGGGCGATGACGACGGCCTCATCGAGCACGCGGATGGCGTCGGGGTACTCCGAGCGCACGTAGATATAGCCCTTGTCGGCACCCACCGCGAGGCCGGCGATGATCATGCCTTCGATCAGCAAGAAGGGGTCCCCTTCCATCAGCATGCGGTCGGCGAAGGTACCCGAATCGCCTTCGTCGGCGTTGCACACCACATACTTCTGCCCTGCCCCGGCGTCACGCACGGTGCGCCATTTGATACCTGCCGGGAACGCTGCGCCGCCCCGGCCGCGCAGGCCGGAATCGAGCACGGCGGCGACCACTTCGGCGCCGCCCAGCGCAACGGCTTGCGCAAGGCCGGCAAAGCCGCCGTGGGCGCGGTAGTCCTCCAGCGACAATGGCCGGGTGATACCGGCGCGGGCGAACAGCAGACGTTGCTGGGTCTTGAGGTAAGGGAGCGCTTCCACCGGCCCGAGCGCCAATGGATGGCTGCCGGGTTCTGCCGCCAATGCATCGAGCAGCGCAGGCACATCCTCAGGGGTGACCGGACCGAAGCCTTGCCGCCCTCCAGCGCGCTCGCACTCCACCAGTGGTTCGAGCCAATACAGGCCACGCGAACTGGTGCGCTGGATGTCCAGCGCCAACTGGCGCTGCTCGGCCTCGCGCTGCAACGCCTCGACAACCTGATCTGCGCCCACGGCGCGGGCCACCGAGTCGCAGGGGATGAACAGCTTCAGCATGCTGTGTCCTCCAGGCAACCGTTGACCAGCGAGCGCAGGCGCTCAGGGGTCAGGCGCGCATGCACCTGGCCATCGAGCTCAAGTGCCGGCGAGCAGGCGCACGCGCCCAGGCAGTACACCGGGCGCAGGCTGATGGCGCCATCGGCGCTGGTGCCATGGTCGTCCAGCGCCAACTGTTCGCGCAGCTGCGCGGCGAGTGCCTCGCTGCCACGGCTCTGGCATGACTCGGCGCGGCACAAGCGCAGGGTATGGCGGGCCGGCGGCGCGGTGCGGAAATCGTGGTAGAAGCTGATTACCCCGCGCACCTCGGCCAGGCTGAGGTTGAGGGCATGGGCAATATCGGCGACGGCGGCATCGGGGATGAAACCGATGCTTTCCTGCACGGCATGCAGGATCGGCAAGAGCGCGCCGGGGGTGTCCTGGTGGCGACTCAGGATACTGTGGATCACGGGCAGGTGGGGCAATTGATCAGGCATACAGCGGACCTCGGCATCACGGCCCCCGCCTGTTGTTGTAGTGGGCAGGTGACCGGCGTGTTCTGCTGCGGCACACCGCCCACGTCACGGTCGCGTGGTTGTCGGTGGCCTCCTTGCCGGTGGCCGTGCGTCTGCGCGCACTGGGCTCAGGGGCATTCCACAAGCATGGCACTTGTGGCGCCGAAGGGATGCACGCGAACGACCAGGCGCATCCTGAAACCGACCTGGGTCGAATCCGTTAACTCAGCGCTTGGGCCTCGGTTCAAGGCGCTTTCTCATCCGCTGCCTTGAAGCCCAGACTGCGCATCAGGTCACGCGCTGTTTCGAAGAACAGGTTTTTGATGCTTTCCGCACTTTCCTCGGTCAATCGGCTGGCTGGCCCGGACACAACAAGGGCCCCCATCAACTCCTGCTGAGCACCGTATATCGGCAATGCAACTGATGCCGCATGCGGGTCGGTTGCACCGCGCGAGTAATAGGGTTTGTGCAATGCAATTCCGACCTCAAACGGCGAGCGCAAGGCTTGCGCACCGGCAGCCTCGTCCATCGGGCGCATGTCACCGGGCTGAAGATTGAGCCGCAGCCGGTGAGAGGAGTTCACCCGGTATTGGCACATGCGATAGGCGCCATGGCGCACATAGAAGGATGCGGTCTCGCCCGTTTGTTCGGCGAGGTAGTGCAAGCGCGGCATCACATGCCGTTCAAGGTCGAGCGATTCCTGGTAGACCGCATTCAACCTCATCACTTCACTGGCCAACTGATAGCGCCCATCCGCCATTCGGGTGATGAAGCCATGATTTTCCAGCGAAACCATCAAGCGCATGATCGTGCTCTTGATAAGCCCGGTTCGCTCGACGAGCTCCACCAGGCTAAGCGACGAATCACCAATTTGAAACGCTGTGAGCACGGTCAAGACACGGTCGGCCGAAGCCACACCATTTACCGCTGGACGCGGCCGCGCTTTCACCATTTGAAAGACCTCACAAGATTGGTGCCCTCAGTTTACGTGGGGGCAGAAGAAATCATTATCCGATAACGATCTCGTCCTCGCCAGCTTGTGCACACACACGCCCGGCGCAAAAAACAAAAATGCCAGCAGGCAACAAGGGCCTGCTGGCAAAGTGAATCGAGATTCCGGAGCCTTTATGCCGCCAGAGTGCGCTCACGCAGTTCGCATTGAGAATGCGGTCGTTCTCACTGCAATCGACCGGACAATCGATAGCCTGGACGCCTGCGTTGGATACAGTGATCCAGCAGCGGCTGCGAGGCATTGGTGAATTTTGAAATCGTACTGGTTAGAACAGCGCCAAGGTGTAGTTGATGATCAGCCGGTTCTGGTCGCTATTGCGGGCCGCTTCACTGTGCGATTTGCCATTGCGCCAGGCCACGCCCAAACCTTCGAATGTGCCCCCCTGAATGACGTAGTCGAGGGAGAAGTCACGCTCCCATTCGGACTGCTGAGCGCCGACCGTCGTCTGGATATGTTCACCCTTGAGGTACATCACCGAGGCCCTGAGCCCCGGCAACCCTAACGCTGCGAAATCGTAACCGTACTGGGCAAAACTGGTGCGCTCGCCGGCTCGCGTGAAGCTGAGCAGCATTTTGTCGGTCCACAAGTACAAGCTGCTGCCGCCGGCGCCTTTGTCGATAGAACCCTGGTTAATCTGTACGAAATTACTGTCGTCCGAGACGCTCTGGTATCCCAGGGTCAGCGAGTGGCCACGCAGGCGGTAGGTGAACGCCGCACTCCACAGATCGTTGTCAATCTCGCCATCGCCATCGGCCGTGTAGCCACCTACTGCATAGCCCCGCTCGCGACCCGACGCACCTCCATTGGCGCCATCCGAACGGGTACGGAAGTAGCGCAGGTCGGTGGTCAGCGAACTGTCGTCGGCCAGCGTCAGGAGATGGTTGAGACCGACGAACTGCTGAAGGTAGTAATCCTCGAGCTGCCCGGCGTAATACTGCAGCGTCAGTGCCTCCGTTGCACGGTAATTGCCCCCAGCAAAATAGAACCGGCCACTCTCTTGCGACCCTCCGTTGACGGCCATGCCGGTGAGGTCCGTAGAGGCTCGCCCACGTGCTCGATTCAACGCACCGCCCATCAACGTGAGGTTGTCGATGTCCTTGGATTGCAACTGCACACCCTGGAACGTCTGTGGTAACAACCGGCCGTCGGAAGCCACCAGCACCGGCAGCCTGGGAGCCAACTGCCCCAGGCGCAGCTCGGTTTTACTGACTCGCATCTTGGCCGTTGCCCCGGCGCTGCTCCATCGATCGGATGCGCGATCACCGTCGGATGGAATCATGGTGCTACCGACGTGCCTGCCCCTGCCACTGTCCAGTGTGATGCCCATCGCCGCCGTGGCATCCACGCCGAAACCGACCAGTCCCCCGGTATAACCGGAGCGAAAATCCAGCAAAAAACCCTGCGCCCACTCCTCGGTCAGGGACGGCTGCGCCGCACCGTCGCGGTTGTCACTGCTGAAGTAGAAATTGCGCAGCGCCAGGTTGGCGTGGCTGTCATCGATCAGGTTGGCTTGTGCAGGCAAGACGTAAGCGGCGCTACCAGCCGCCAGTACAAACCCATAGAGATAAGGTGCGAATTTCAAGGGAAAAACTCCAGCAACTCGTTATTGTTATTTTGAAACATCATTTCCTTTTAGTAAGATCAGAATTGCCAGAACCCGTCAATAGCCACGCAAAAATTCCGAGATTCACTCAAAAAAACTACAAAAAGGCTTCACCCCTCAATGGAGGATGGTTTATTTTGAAATAGCGTTTCATTAGACGCATAAAACAACAACGGACGCTTCAAGGCGTCACCACGCTACCAGGAGCGCTCATGAGCTTCTTCGCTGCCCCACCCATTACCGAAACCACGATCTTCACGCGCCTGCCCGACCATTTTCGCACCCCTCGCCCGACCACTTGGGCCAACGCCAATCGCCAGGGCCGGGCGATCGACTCGTTCCTCGAAGGGCCGTCATTCGACCGCCAGGGTAACTTGTACGTGACAGACATCCCCTACGGCCGGATTTTCCGCATCTCGCCCAAAGGTGAGTGGGAACTGGTGTGCCAGTACGACGGCTGGCCCAACGGCCTGAAGATTCACAAGGACGGTCGGATATTCATCACCGACTACAAGCGCGGCATCATGCTGCTCGATCCGCAGACCGGCAGCCTCCAAACGCTTTTGGACTCGGCTGGCTCCGAAGGTTTCAAGGGCGTCAACGACCTGGTGTTCGCGCCTAATGGCGACCTGTATTTCACCGACCAGGGCCAGACCGGCCTGCAGGATGCCAGCGGCCGCGTTTACAAACTCGACACCCAAGGCAACCTGACCTGCTTGCTGGGCACCATCCCCAGCCCCAACGGCATCGTCTACGACCCGCACCTCAACCACCTGCTGGTGGCTGTGACCCGTGCGCAACAGATCTGGCGCATTCCCCTGGGCAACGGCTCGATCGTTGGCAAGGTGGGCGTGTTCGCCCAGTTGCATGGCGGCCTAGGCGGGCCAGACGGGCTGGCACTGGACGCGCTGAGCAATCTCTACATCGCGCATACCGGTTTCGGCTCGGTGTGGAAGCTGTCGAAAGTCGCCGAGCCGCTGCAGCGTATCGTGTCATGCGCCGGTATCAGCAACACCAACCTGGCCTTCGGCGGTGAGGACGGACAGACCCTCTACATCACCGAGTCGGAGACCGGCAGCATCCTCCAGACCCACATCGGAACCCCAGGCTTGCCGATGTATTCACACAGCTGATCTGCGCCTGTCAGCGCACACAACAACTACAAAAGAGTGACGACATGACCCACGAAAACCTCCCCGCTGAGGCGTCGATGAGCGACGCCGAGGGCGAACGACTGATGCGCCGCATTCTGTGGCGCCTGCTACCGTTCATTTTCTGCTGCTACGTCATCAGCTACCTGGACCGCACCAATGTTGGCTTCGCTGCCCTGAGCATGAACCAGGACCTGGGCCTGACTGCGACGATGTTCGGCTGGGCAGCCGGCCTGTTCTTCTTCGGCTACTTCATCTTCGAACTGCCCAGCAACCTGTTGCTGCAACGATTCGGCGCAAGGGTGTGGATCGCCCGAATCATGATCACCTGGGGCCTCCTGTCGATGGCCACGGCCTTCGCTACCGGACCGGTCAGCTTCAGCATCCTGCGCTTCCTGCTGGGCGTCGCCGAAGCCGGCTTCACCCCGGGCATCTACCTGTTCTTTACCTACTGGTTCCCAGGCAAGTGGCGCGCCAAGGCGACCGCCGCCTTTCTGCTGGGCATCCCTACCGCTAACATCATCGGCTCGCCGCTGTCGGGCTGGTTGATGGAGCAGCATGGCGTGCTGGGCCTGAAGAACTGGCAGTTGCTACTGGTGACCGAAGCCCTGCCAGCCGTGCTGCTGGGCATCGCCTGCCTGTGGGTGCTGGTCGATTCCCCGGCAAAGGCCAGATGGCTGACAGCCCGGGAAAAGAACTGGTTGACCAACAAGATCTCCAAAGAGCAGTCGCTAATCGGCGCCTCCCACGGCAATACGCTGCGCGCTGCCCTGACCAACCCCAAGGTGTTCATCCTGGCAGCGGTCAACTTCTGCTGTATCGTCGGCTCCATCGGTATCGGCATGTGGCTGCCGCAAGTCATCAAAGGCCTTGGCATTTCGGGCGGCACGCTGGGCTTCGTGGTCGCCCTGCCCTATGTACTGGGTGCGATCAGCATGACCCTTTGGGCCCGCCTGGCCAACCGCAGCGCTCATCGTCTGCCGTATGTAGCAAGTGCACTGGGCATGGCCTCCGTGGCCTTGGTGGCCGCGGCCCTGATCGCCAATCCAAGCCTGAAGATCGGCGCACTGTGCATCGCAGTGGCCAGCATCCTGTCATTCCAGGCGACCTTCTGGGCCATCCCGTCGACCTTCCTCACCGGCCGCGCAGCAGCAGGGGGGCTGGCAATGATCGTATCGATCGGCAACTTGGGCGGCTTTACCGGGCCGTTCCTGATCGGCGTGATCAAAGACGCCACCCACAGCTTCACCCTGCCGTTTTTCGCCGTGGCGTCGATCCTGCTGATCGGTACCTGCCTGATGCTGTGGCTGGGCGATCCGGCCAAGCACCAGAGCGCACAAGGGCAAACCCAAACCGCATGATCAATCAGGCCCGCGTGCGGTGGGCGGCCAACACCCCAACCAGGAGTACGCCGCCAGCGATCCCCAGGGTCGCCGGCGCGCCCCAGCGGGCGGCAATCAACCCGGCGAAAAGCCCACCCAAGGCCTCGAAACCGAAACGCATGGCTATATAAAAGGCGATGACCCGGCCACGCAAATGGCCAGGTGCAGCACTTTGCAATTGCATGTTGGTGCTGACATTGCTCAAGGTGATACCAAACCCCAACAGAGCCAGAGCCACCAGTGCCAGCGCCAGCTCGCCTGCCTGCCACAGGCCTGCCAGAGCCACCGCGCACAATAAAGCACCCGCCGTGGTGAACTGGCGCAAACGGGGCAATGCGCCCCCGACCGCCAACACAAGTGTGGCCGCAAATGCGCCGGCACCGGCCGCCCCCCACAACCAACCCAGCACACGCGCGTCACCGGCGAATACAGTCTTGGCCAGGATCGGCAGCAACGCGGCGTAACACGAGGCCAGCAGGTTGATCATGATCACACTGGCCAGAAGCTCACGCACGCTGCGGGTCTGCCACATGTACGCCAGCCCCTCACGAAACACCTGCACCGTCGAGCCGGCGGCCTTGGGGCTGGGGGCGCCGCGCACCTTCAGCAGGCCACCCAGCAACGCCAGGAATGCGACCGCTGTCAGCAGAAAACAGGCTGCTTCGCCAGCCCATGCGATCATTGCCCCTGCCAGTGGCGGGCCGACAAAGCGCGCCGCGTTGATCAACATGGCGTTGAGCACCAAGGCGTTCGGCAGGTCGGCCGGGTCATCGACGAAGCTGCCGATCAGCGCTTGACGCAACGGGGTTTCCAAGGCATTGAGCAGCCCCAGCAGCAGTGCCATGAGCGCAATGAACACGCCGTCCACCCAGCCCAACCAGGTTGCGCTGGCCAGCACCAGGGACTGCACTACCAGGATCGACTGCACGAAGATCAGCAACCGGCGCTTGTCATGTCGGTCGGTCCACGCGCCAGCCAACGGCCCTACGAGCAATTGCGGCGCCAGCGAGAGAAAGGTGATCAGCCCCAGCAACACAGCCGAGCCTGTGAGGTGATATGTCAACCAGGCCAACGCCACCTGCTGCACCCACTTGCCCAACGTGGAGATGCCCTGGCCGGCGAAGTAGATCTGGAAATTGCGATAGGCGAGCGCCCGAATGGCCGAAGGCCAAGGGTTGCGATGCGACGACGATGAATCGGACAAGTAGACGAATCCTCTAGAAACCCGCCGCCAGCACCAACCCCTTGCACACTGCGCACCCCATCGCAAGGTGCGCAGCGTATAACCGGGTCAGCCTGGCAACAGGCAGCCTTTCTTCTTCAAGGACTCCAAGACCCATGAGCGGTCGTTGGTGCCTTGGGCAATGTGCTCCATCTGAGCAGTTTCGGCGGCGTGCTTGGCGGTGGCACGCGCATAGACTTCGGCAACATGGTCGTAAGGCACGCAGAGCAGGCCATCGTCATCACCAATGACCAGATCGCCCGGCTCGATAACCATACCATCAATGGCAATCGGCACGTTGATCTCGCCAGGACCGTCCTTGTACGGGCCACGGTGCGAAATGCCTGCGGCGAACATCGGGAAGTCACCTGCACCAATCTGCGCGGCATCACGGATGGCACCGTTGATGACGATACCGGCCACGCCACGTTTCACCGCGTAGGCCACCATCATTTCGCCGATCAGCGCGTTGCTGAGGTCGCCGCCAGCGTCGACCACGATCACATCGCCTGGCTGCGCGATGTCGATCGCGTAATGCAGCATGAGGTTGTCACCCGGGCGCGCCTTCACCGTCAGGGCCGGGCCGGACAGCACGCCTTCACGGTGCATGGGGCGCAGACGGGCGCCACCTGCAGTCATGCGGTTCATGGAGTCGCTGACGTTGGCGACGGGGACCTCGCGGTAGCGGTTGACCCATTCCTCGCTGACTTTGCGTGCACGCTCAAGCACCTGGAACCCAATGCTCATATGACAAACCTCTTTTGGTGTTATTCGATGTCATCGACGGCTGCCGAATCTATTTTTAGAATGTCATTTCGAATTACTTCGTGCAATTTCTTTTTTTTGGGTCTAACCGGGACTCAGAGATCTTTATGCGTATTTTCTTGCAACGCCATTTCGTTATGGTAGGGTTTAACTCATCGCCGCCCCGCAGCGGCAGAGACTGCCCCGACAAGAACAAGGTATTCACGATGTCCCGTACCATTCTGCTTACCGGCCCGGAGCTCGCAGCCGAGGCCATGAACCTGGCGGCCGAACATGGCGTCCGGATCATCCCCACCACGCCTTACATGCCGGAAGAGGAACTGGAAGCGATCATTCGCGCCGAGCAGCCCGATGCCATCATCGTGCGCCAGGGCAACCTGACCCGCGCCATGATCGACGCCTCGACCACGCTGGAAGTGATCGCCAAACACGGCGTCGGCTACAACACCATCGACATCCAGGCCGCCGCCGACCGCCGCATCCCGGTGTCGATCGCTGTCGGCGCCAACGCCCAGTCGGTGGCTGAGCACGCTTTCGCCCTGATGTTCAGCGTGGCCAGGCAGACCGCCCTGCTGGATTCACGGATGCGCGACGGGCACTGGGACAAGACCTCGGCCAACGGCATAGAGCTATCGGGCAAGACCTTGGGCCTGGTCGGCCTGGGTTCGATCGGCGGCATCCTGATGGATCTGGTGGCACCGCTGCGCATGAAGGTCAAGGTGTTCGACCCTTACCTGAAGCAACTGCCGGCGCGCGACCATGTCGAGCGTGAAGAGGATTTCGATCGACTGCTGGCCGAAAGCGATATCATCAGCCTGCATTGCCCGCTGACCGACACCAATCACAACCTGATCGGCGCTGCCCAGCTTGAGCGCATGCGCCCAGGGGCAATCCTGATCAACACCGCCCGCGGTGAGCTGGTCGACACCGACGCCCTGGTGCAAGCGCTCAGCGAGCGTCGAATTGCCGGTGCCGGCCTGGACACCTTCAACCCAGAGCCCCCACCGGCCGACAGCCCGCTGTGGGGCTTGCCTACGCTGGTTGCCACGCCACACGTCGGCGCCAATACCTCCGAAGCCCGGGACCGGGTGGGCGTGGTCGCCTTGAAGCAGATAATGGATGTCTGGGCAGGCAATGCCCTGGATCCGCGCTGCGTGGTCAACCGCCACCTGATCGATAGCTGATTCACCCTCTCGCGCCTCTGCTACGCGAGCAGGGGCGCTCTCATCAAGCGTCACTCCAGAAAAAATAACAATTGGAGAGCACTATGACTTCAGCAACGTCCCTGCCGGATGAACTCGAACGCAGCACCATGCGGCGGGTAGCTTGGCGCCTGCTGCCCTTTCTGATCATCTGCTACCTGATCGCGATCATTGACCGCGGCAATATCGGCATGGCCTCCCTTCAGATGAACGAGGACCTGGGGCTGACGGCCAGGGTTTTCGGCTTCGCCAGCAGCCTGTTCTTCTTCGCTTACTTCCTGGTTGAAGTACCCAGCAACCTGGCCATGCAGCGTTACGGTGCACGCATCTGGATTGCCCGTATCATGATTACCTGGGGCCTGATCTCCGCGGGTACGGCGTTCGTACAGGGCGCCAACTCCCTGTACGTTATGCGCTTCCTGCTGGGCGCTGCCGAAGCCGGCTTCTTCCCGGGCGTTCTACTCTACCTCACCTACTGGTTACCATCGGCATACCGGGCGCGCATGGTAGCGCTGTTCATGGTTGCGATCCCGGCGGCTAACTTCATCGGTTCCCCCCTGTCCGGCCTGCTGCTGAGCCTGGATGGCTGGCTGGGCATGCGCGGCTGGCACTGGCTGTTCATCCTGGAAGGCATACCCGCAGTACTTCTGGGTATCGCCTGCCTGTTCGTGCTGACCGACCGGCCCGAACACGCCAGGTGGCTGAGCGACGAGCAGCGTGGCTGGCTGACCCACCGCCTGACAGAGGAAGCGGCGAAGAAAACCACCATCGGCCATATCTCTCTGTGGAAACTGCTGCGCCACAAAGACATCTGGGTACTGGCGCTGATCTACTCGGGTGCTTCCGCCGCCGGCAGCACGATGAGCGTATGGGCCCCGCAACTGCTAAAGACCTTTGGCCTTACCTCGATGGAAATCGGCCTGGTCAACGCCATCCCCTATGGCATTGCCTCAGTACTGATGATCATCTGGGGCCGCAGCTCCGACCGCACCGGAGAGCGACGCTGGCACACGGCAATGACCATGCTACTGATCGCGGCCGGCCTGCTGATGACCCTGTTCACCTCCTCGCTGCCCGCGACCGTGGTCATGCTGACCATGGTGCTGGTGGGCGCCTACTCGATGAAAGGCCCGTTCTGGGCGCTGGTTTCGGGCTGGCTGTCGTCCTCGACTGCCGCAGCAGGGCTTGCCGCAGTAGGTGCCATGGCCAACCTGATCGGCGGCGGCCTGATGGTAAACGCCTACGGCGCTATCCATGAGGCAACCAACAGCCATGCCCTGGCCCTGATGCCGTTGGCAGCCCTGTGCACCCTGGCCGGAGTACTGGTCCTGGTGATCGGCCGCAAGCGCCAGCGCGAACAGGCTGAAACGGCGGCCGCAGCCGCTGCGAGGTAAAGCAATACGCACTGCATGTCGATGCCCACTTTCCTTGGGAAATGTGGGCATCGCTTTTTCCAGAACAATAACAACCGAGGAACACAGATGCTTTTGTCTCGTCGTCAGTTTCTACAGGCCACAGGCGCTGTCAGCGCACTGTTTCCCCTGGCAGCATTGGCCAATGTACCTTTCAGCCTGGGTGAAGCCCACCCTCGCCTGCCCCCCCCCGAAGGCAGCGTAGACTGCCACATGCACCTGTATGACAGCCGTATACCCGCCGCACCCGATGCTACGCTGCTGCCTCCGGATGCATCCATTGACGATTATCGGAAGCTGCAGCAACGCCTGAGTATCGGTCGCATGGTCATCGTCACACCCTCGACCTATGGCACCGATAACCGAGTGATGCTGGATGGCCTGAAGCGCAGTTGCGGTGCCGCCCGAGGTGTCGCAGTGGTTGATGCCGCGATCACGGAGACAGAGCTTGCTGCCCTGCACAAGGCCGGCGTGCGAGGAATTCGTTTCAATCTGAGCATGGGTGGCGCATCCCTCGAACACCTTGAGACGCTCGCGGCTAAAGTCGGGCAACTGGGCTGGAACGTTCAGCTGGCCACGGGCCCACGGTTAGCAGAATTGGCACCACGCCTGATCAAACTGCCCGGCAAGATAGTGATTGATCACATGGGGCATGTGCCGCAACCCGAGGGGCTCAATTCGGCGGCGTTCGCCTCGCTTGAGCGCCTGCTCGATACCGGTCGAGTGTGGGTAAAGCTTTCCGCGCCGTATCTACGCTCAAAAGCAGGCGCCCCTACTTATCAAGATGTCGGCAAGGTGGCCAGCAAGCTGATCAGTCTGCAACCTCAACGGATACTGTGGGGAAGCGATTGGCCGCATCCGACGCTGCCTCAGGACCAGAAACCTGACGATGCAGCGCTGCTCGATCTGCTGATGGCCTGGTCACCGGATAACAAGACGCGCACGCTGATCCTGCGCGACAATCCCGTTTCACTTTACGGCTTCTGAGTAACGCCAGTTGCAGCCGAACGTGCCCGTTGCGCGGGCCTCTTCGACGTCAAACTTACACCCACAGGCTGGCCCAGCACTGTACCCAATGGAGCGGGTTACCCACGGCGGCACTGCCGCCACAAAGCTTATGGCTCAAGGGCACGCAAAGAATGATTCAGAAAAAGGAATACAAGGTGGAGGGGAAATCTGAGCCCGCATCCTAGGTAACCGATAAAAACCATCGTTCCAGTAAAGACGGGTAACGAATTTCACATTTTCCACTTACGCTATTTTCACGCCCACCACTAGCCTATGGACAGGCGAACATCCAGCACTCTTGGTAAACTAGGGCATCCTTTTTATGAGGCTGGTGTTGACGGTGTAGCTCGTCGCCCAAACGGCCTTTTTCCCTGCTTGTATTCCTTACCATTTATCGGCGCAACACACGTGAATACGTTGGTACACCCACTCCCGTGTCACACCACAAGCCCGAAGAAATTGGTACCAAAATGCGTAGACCTGAATGCCCCTAGATACCGCAACCCCACAAACCACGCGCCCTGAGCCTTCCCGCCGCTTCAGCGTGGCGCCGATGATGGACTGGACCGACCGCCACTGCCGGTTCTTCCTGCGCCTGCTCTCCAGGCACACCCTGCTCTACACCGAAATGGTCACCACTGGCGCCCTGCTGCACAACGACGCGCACCGTTTCCTGCGCCACGATGTGTCCGAGCATCCGCTTGCCCTGCAGCTGGGCGGTAGTGTGCCGGCCGACCTGGCAGCCTGTGCGCGCCTGGCCGAACAAGCGGGCTATGACGAGGTCAACCTCAACGTCGGCTGCCCGAGCGACCGGGTGCAGAACAACATGATCGGCGCTTGCCTGATGGCCCACCCGGCGCTGGTGGCCGATTGCGTCAAGGCCATGCGTGATGCGGTGTCGACGCCGGTGACGGTCAAGCACCGCATTGGTATCAATGGCCGTGACAGCTATGCCGAGCTGTGCGACTTCGTCGGGCAGGTACGTGACGCCGGGTGCCGCAGTTTCACCGTGCATGCGCGCATCGCGATTCTGGAGGGGTTGTCGCCGAAGGAGAACCGTGAGATTCCGCCGCTGCGTTACGACGTGGCCGCGCAGTTGAAAGCGGACTTCCCGGACCTTGAGATTGTGCTCAACGGTGGCATCAAGACCGTGGCCGAGTGCCAGATGCACTTGGAGACGTTCGATGGGGTGATGATGGGGCGCGAGGCGTACCACAACTCGTATGTGCTGGCTGAGGTGGATCAGCTGCTGTTTGGCAGTGATGCGCCGGTGGTCAGCCGTAGCGAGGCGATGGCGCAGTTGCGGCCCTATATCGTGGCGCATATGGAAAGTGGCGGTGCGATGCATCACGTCACCCGGCATATTCTAGGGTTGGGCCAGGGCTTCAAAGGGGCGCGGCGGTTCCGGCAGTTGCTGTCGGCGGATATTCACAAGGCGCCGGAGCCGCTGGTGGTGTTCGACCAGGCGGCGGAGCTGTTGCAGGGGCGGTGAGGTGAATGGGCGGGCCCTATCGCCGGCAAGCCGGCCACAGGGACGGTGCTGTTCTTGGGGGTATCGCCCTGCTTGTGCAGGGTTTGCTGCAGTGTTGCAAGGCGGTGGGGAACCTCGTGCTGGCTGGTGACTCGAATCATCACCCCAGACAATTCGCCACCGCCCCACTGGCCCCTTGAGCGGCCGTCGGGGCTCGGGTAATGTCGAAACATCGCACAGGACAGAGCACGCCATGACTTCCAAGCTGGAACAACTCAAGCAGTTCACCACCGTGGTCGCCGACACCGGGGACCTGGACGCCATCACCCGCCTCAAGCCGGTCGATGCCACCACCAACCCCTCGTTGCTGCTAAAAGCTGCCGCCATCCCGGGTTATGCCGACCTGCTCAAGCAGGTAAAAAGCGATGCCAAGGGCAATGTCGACCTGGCGTGCGACAAGTTCGCCGTGGCGGTGGGCGCTGGCATTCTGAAAGTGATCCCTGGGCGCATCTCCACCGAAGTGGATGCGCGCCTGTCGTTCGACGAACCGGCACTGCTGAGCAAGGCCCGCCAGTTGATCGAGCTTTACCAGGCCGCCGGGATTTCCAAAGACCGCGTGCTGATCAAGCTGGCCTCCACCTGGGAAGGCATCCGCGCCGCCGAGCAGTTGGAGAAGGAAGGCATCCAGACCAACCTGACCCTGCTGTTCTCCTTCGCCCAGGCCCAGGCCTGCGCCGATGCCGGTGTATTCCTGATTTCGCCGTTCGTGGGCCGTATCTACGACTGGTACAAGAAAAGCACCGGTCAGGAGTACGTGGGTGCCGAAGACCCGGGCGTACAGTCGGTCACGCGCATCTACAACTACTACAAGGCCAACGGCTACAACACCGTGGTCATGGGCGCCAGCTTCCGTAATATCGGCCAGATCGAACAACTGGCAGGCTGCGATCGCCTGACCATCAGCCCGGAGCTGCTGCAGCAGCTGAGCGATGACCAGGGCGAGCTGCCGCAGGTGCTCAAGCCGGGCAATGCCGGCGAGGCCAAGCAGGTGCTCAGCGAAAGCCAGTTCCGCTGGGCCATGAACGAAGACGCCATGGGTACCGAGAAGCTGGCCGAGGGCATTCGCCAGTTCGCCCGTGACCAGGAGAAGCTGGAAAAGCTGATGGCTGACAAAGCCTGATACATATCCGGTTTGCCAGGCGGGCGGTGAATGTTAAGCATTTTCCGCCCGCTTTGCTTTAGCCGTTCAAAAAGCGTCTTGAATTCAAGGGCCTGTTCGCGACGGTTCGACGCGAATGGGCCGATTAGCCACCAGAGCTGTCCATGACTTCCTCCCCTTTGCCCCTTGTTCTCGCCGGCCCTGTACTGCGCCGCCTGGAGCCTCAGCGCCTGGCCATCTGGCTGGTCGGCAGCCAACCCTTGCAGCCCGAGTTCACCTTGGACGGCGCGGCCAAGGTGGATTGCCAGGTCGTACCGATCGGCCAGCACGCCTTCATCCACCTGCTGGACATTCACTTTGCCCAGCCGCTGCCCAGCAACGTCGAACTCGAATACGACCTGCTGATCAATGGCCAAGGTATCGCTGGCTGGGCGCCGCACCTGCTCTACCCAGGCCGCCGGCGCCCGAGCCTGGTGCTGCGCGACCGCCTGGACCAGTTGCTGCACGGCTCTTGCCGCAAGCCGCACCACCGCGCTGCCGATGGCCTGCTTTGCGCCGACCGGCTGCTGCAGGCCTGTACGCGCCCCGAAGAGCGCCCGGCCGTGCTGTTGATGACCGGCGACCAAGTCTATGCCGATGATGTCGCAGGGCCGATGTTGCGGGCGATTCATTCGCTGATCGAGCGCCTTGGCCTGTTCGATGAACACTTGGACGGCGCGGTCGTGGCCGACAGCAGGTCGCTCTATGACCACCCGGCCAGCTATTACCACCGCGCCGACTTGCTGCCTGCCCAGGAACGCAATGAAACCCTGCGTGAGCGATTCTTCGGCGGCAAGCGCAAACCGATCTTCTCCTCAAGCAATGCCGACAACCATCTGGTGACCTTCGCCGAGGTCATGGCCATGTACCTGCTGGTCTGGTCACCAACACCTTGGCAACTGGTCGCACTCGACATGCCTGCGGGCCTTGCCGACCCGCACCAGGCGCGCTACCGCAAGGAACTGCCGCTGATTCAGGCGTTCGCCGACGACTTGGGCCAGGTGGCGCGGGTAATGGCGCATTTGCCTTGCCTGATGATCTTCGACGATAGTCCGAACGTAGGGGTGCGGGCAGCGTAATCCGAACGTACAGCAGTTATGGACACCATCTAATCTCTGCCTCTCTGGGAAAGACCTTCAACGTCCTGATTTCCATCCATGCGAACATGAGTGACTACAACTACGTTAAGTCGGTGAACGTCTAGAAATGCTTCGGCTAGCCTACGCTCCGTCCTGGAGCCTGTATGCTGAAAGCGAAAGTCAGGGGCATTTGTAGGAATCAGCGATGAAAATAACCGGAAGAGCTGAGGTCGAGACCGTTACAGACGTCGTGTGCGATGTATGCAGTTGCTCCACCCGCTTGGATACTGACGGGCATCAGTTCGGCACACTGGGGCTATGGCACTGCCCATGATGGGGAGCGCTATGAGCTGCACAGCTGTCATACCCATATTGAATGGAGCCCACTGCAGGAGCCAAGCTACTCTGGCTGGCGTAACCAGGGATTACGAGATCCTCTCAGTTGTAACTGGTGCCCCAGGCCCTACGGGCGGAGATATGCGATGAAGGGTCGACGGAAAATAAAGACTGACAGATGGCTTCTAAAATCGACAATTGAAGACGGCGCACGAGAGATTCTGCTTGCTCGGTCTGAGAAACAAGGAAGATTGCTCGACATTGCCGCGCAAAGTGGCAAAAAAATGGAGCCCGCTGGGCGACTGTGTGGCTGAAAGGCAGGATTCACCTTTGAGGGGTGCAACATGAACAAAACTGAAATAATCGCGTTTTGCCCCATTGCACCATTGGGTTGCTGGAGCTTCGTCCATCGGTGTTTCGTTGGAAGGTGCCAGCAGGCATTAGCACTAGCTACGCATGTGCTTGGATCTCGAACGCTTGCCGTACTCTGGCTGTACAAGCCCGCCATCGGATTAGCACATCAAGTGCCTTGCAGCATACTGATGACTAGATCGGGCTATGAGCAAGTGAACACGCTTTTGGGGCGAATTGAACATTGTGTATACATTTAACGCCTTCAGCCCGGGGCAGACGCGCAATGAGCTCTTCTATGGCGCCGACTCGTCCAGCGGCAGCCTATGGCCTTAACCAAGTGGATCAATGGATCGAGCTCAGTCATTTACAAATTTCAGCAATCGACACGTAGTACACGTCCGCATCATTACGACCTCAACCTCCCACACATGTCACACGCTTGCGGGGCACGTCGAAGTGCACTCATGCCTCGAGGCAATCTGCTATAGTCGCCCTATAGCCCCGCTTGGTGAATTGCTGTGCGTCGGATTGGATTGATCCTGGTAATGATTGCTAGCCTCGTGCTGCCGACCTTCGGCGGTATGGCTTTCAGCATGCCGGCACAACCTTGCCCGATGCAGAGCGCCGATCATCAGGGCCATGCAACGGCCGATGCTCCGTGCTGCGAGCAAATGGACACGTCTGATGGGGTGGCCAATAAGTCTCCCTGCAAATCCGGCCAGGAATGCAAGACCGGAGGACTTCTCCAGACCAATGTGATCAAGAGCATATCCCCTCTTCCCTCACGCCCCGAAATATTGCTGACACAGTCGGTGATTAAGCGAGAGCCAGCAGGACTCTGGCGCCCTCCTCGTTTCGTCTAATGCAGTGATCATCCCGCGCCTTACAGTCAGGCGCATCGTCGCGGCCACGTTTCGTAGCTGCGACCTCGATCAATCGCATTGGAGGCGAAAGCATGTCCGCTTTCCTTTTTCCACGCCGTGGCTATCTCGGTGTGTTGGCTGCCGCATTCTGGGCAGCTCCCTGGCTTGCCGCGCAGGCGCAGCCCCTAACCTTCGAACGAGCCCAAGCTCTGGCCGAGCAGAGTGCCCCTGAGAACCTCGCGCGCCAGGCGCAGGTGGCTTCGGCACAACAGGCTGTAGGGCCCGCAGACGCCCTGCCCGATCCCAAGCTGATTCTAGGCATCGACAACCTGCCGATCGAAGGCCCTGACCGTTACACACTTAATCGTGACTCCATGACCATGCGCCGCATTGGGCTCATGCAGGAAGTCCCCAACAGTGACAAGCGTCAGGCTCGGCGCCAGGTGGCCGAGGCTTCAGTTGTCCGAGCCGAGGCCGAGCAGCGTGCCATGCAGTTGGAGATCAAGCGCCAGACAGCAGTGAGCTGGCTGGACGTGTACTACGCCGAACGCAGTGTTGGCCTCTTCGATCAACTGGACCGTCAGATCGAGATGCTCCGCTCGACCGTGCAATCGCTGATTGCCGGCGGTAGTGCTCAGCCTGGCGAGCTGTTGCAGGCCGACCAGGAAGCTTTGGCGTTACAAGATCGGCGAGATGAACTGAATCGCGATGTGGCAGTAGCTCGTGCCAAGCTGCGCCGCTGGATAGGCAACGAGGCTGACCAGCCTTTGCAAGGAGGTGTTCCCAATCTGAACCTGGTGGTACCGCACCTGCAGCAACGCATTGCCTCACACCCTGAGTTGCGCGCTGCCTCCGCCCGAGTCGGCGAGGCTAGCGCCGAGCTGAACGAGGCCATCGCCGAGAAGACCCCCGACTGGGGTGTTGAGTTTGCCTACAACAATCGCGACAACCAATTCGGCGATATGGTGATGGTGCAATTTACCTTCGACCTGCCGTTGTTCGTAGGCACACGTCAGGGGCCCAAGATCAACGCCAGACAACAAAGCGTGTCGCAGATGGAAGCCGAGCAGGAAGCATTACTGCGCGCCCATCAGGCTGAGCTGGAAGGCGGTATTGCCGAGCTTGAGCAACTGCGCAGGACCTTGTCACGCACCGAAAAAACCTTGATCCCGCTTGCAAGCAAACGTGCCGATCTCGAACTTGCCGCTTACCAGGCCGGCAACAGCCAGCTGACATCCGTCCTCACCGCCCAGCGCGACCTGATCGAGGCTCAGCTACGGCAGATTGAACAGCAGCGCAAGCTGAGCCAGCTCTCCGCAAGCCTGTACTACGCCTATGTGGAGGGACTGAAATGAAGATATCGGCATTTGGTTTTGCGGTCGCCTTGCTGGCCGTGGGCATTGGCGCGGCGGGCGGTGGCTACTGGCTGGCCCAGCGGCAAGCCAAACACGAGATCCTGCCTAGCTCCGCACCGACGGACGAGCGCAAGGTGCTCTATTGGTACGACCCGATGCAGCCTGAGCAGCGCTTCGATAAGCCGGGCAAGTCACCTTTCATGGATATGGAACTTGTCCCTAAATACGCAGGATCCGAGCAGGATCCGTCTGTCCTGAGCATCCCCGCTCAAGCCGTGCAGAACCTCGGAATGCGAACCTCGATGGTGATCCGAGGTGTACTGCCCTCGGATATCGAGGCGGTGGGTTCCCTGGCCTATAACCAGCGAGAAGTGGCGAACCTCCAGGCCCGCGCCGGCGGATTCGTCGAGCGGGTTTACGGTCGCGCCCCGGGCGATGTGCTGCCTGCCGGAGCCCCCCTGGTCGACCTGCTGATTCCCGAATGGTCCGCCGCGCAGTTGGAGTTCCTGGCGGTACTGCGTACCGCTGACACTCGCTTGATAAGTGCGGCCCAAGAGCGCCTGCGCCTGCTTGGCATGCCTCAAACGTTGATCGAGCAGGTCCGCCGCAGCGGCAGACCACGGGCGGTGCAAACCCTCACCACACCTATCAGCGGCGAGCTCCAAGCCTTGCAGGTACGCGCCGGGATGACCGTCGAAGCCGGGCAGGATCTGGCGTTGATTAACGGGCTATCCAGTGTCTGGCTCGATGCGGCGATACCCGAGGCCATGGCCGGAAGTATCCAGGTCGGGGACGAGATCCGCGCCAACCTGACGGCCTTTCCTGATCGACCGCTGCTGGGCCGCGTCATAGCCTTGCTGCCGAGTGCCGATCCGCAAACACGCACGCTCACGGTACGCAGCGAGCTACCCAACCCTGCCGGTAAGTTGCGCCCCGGCATGTTCGCCGCCGTACGCCTGAACAGTGCCGTCGAACAATCCACGCTTCTTGTGCCGAGTGAAGCCGTGATTCGCACCGGGAAGCGTGCGTTGGTGATGCTGGTAGAAGGCGATGGGCGCTACCGCCCCCTGGAAATAACCTTGGGCCGCGAGGCTGATGGGCGTCTGGAGGTGTTGTCCGGTCTTGAGGAGGGTCAGGCGGTCGTTACCTCCGGCCAGTTCCTCATCGATTCGGAGGCCAGCCTACAGGGTGTCATGGCCAGCCATGCCGAGCAGGACAATAAGAAGGAACTACATGAGGCCCATGGTGTGATTCGTGCTCTGGACGCGGAGTCAGTCACCCTGGAGCACGGGCCCTTCGAGAGCCTGAATATGCCAGGTATGACCATGGCTTTTCCATTGGTCAGCTCAGAAGTAGCTGTGGGACTTAAGCCAGGAGATCACGTACGTATCGGCGCCCGCCAGAAAAACTCCGGCCTGATGATCGAGCAGCTCAGCAAGGAAGGAGACCAGCCATGATCGCACGCCTGATCCACTGGTCTATCGGCAATCGCTTTCTGGTGCTGCTGGCGACCCTGTTCATCACCGCCCTGGGCATCTGGTCGCTGCGCAACACGCCGTTGGATGCACTGCCGGATCTGTCCGACACCCAGGTCATCATCCGCACAAGCTTCCCCGGGCAGGCACCGCAGATTGTCGAGAACCAGGTGACCTACCCGCTGGCCACCACCATGCTCTCGGTGCCGGGGGCGAAGACAGTGCGCGGCTACTCGTTCTTCGGCGACTCCTTCGTTTATGTGCTGTTCGAGGACGATACCGACCTCTACTGGGCACGCTCGCGGGTGCTGGAGTACCTCAACCAGGCGCAGGAACGCCTGCCCGAGGGTGTTACCACCACCCTTGGGCCGGATGCCACCGGCGTGGGCTGGATCTACCAGTACGCCTTGGTCGACCGCAGCGGCCAGCATGATCTTGCCCAGCTGCGGGCACTGCAGGACTGGTTCCTTAAGTACGAACTCAAGGGCCTGCCCAACGTAGCCGAAGTGGCCACCCTCGGCGGCATGGTCAAGCAATACCAAGTGCTGCTCGATCCCCAGAAGCTGGTGGCTTATGGGGTAACTCAGCAGGAGGTCGAAGCGGCGCTGAAGAGCGCCAATCAGGAAACCGGCGGCGCCATCCTGGAGCTGGCAGAGCGCGAGTACATGGTCCGGGCTTCAGGCTATCTAGAGAGCCTGGCGGATTTCCGCAATGTGCCGCTGCGGGCTTCGGCCAGCGGAGTTCCGGTGCTGCTGGGTCAGGTGGCCACCATTCAGTTGGGGCCAGAGATGCGTCGTGGCATTGCCGAGCTGGATGGCCAGGGTGAAGTTGTAGGTGGCGTGGTCATCTTGCGCTCCGGAAAGAATGCCCGCGATACCATCGCCGCGGTGAAGACCAAGCTGGACAGCCTGAAGGGCAGCTTGCCGGCCGGCGTCGAGGTGGTCACCACCTATGACCGTTCGCAATTGATCGACCGCGCCATCGATAACCTCAGCTACAAGCTGCTGGAAGAGTTCGCGGTGGTTGCCCTGGTTTGCCTGATCTTCCTCTGGCACCTGCGCTCGTCGCTGGTCGCGATCATCACCCTGCCCCTGGGCATCCTGATGGCCTTCATCGTCATGCGCTACCAGGGCGTCAATGCCAACATCATGTCGCTCGGCGGGATCGCAATCGCCATCGGCGCCATGGTCGATGCCGCCGTGGTGATGATCGAGAACGCGCACAAGCACATCGAGGCCTGGAAGGCTCGACACCCCGGTGAACCGCTTCAGGGCGAGGCGCACTGGCGGGTGATCGGCGAAGCTGCGGCCGAGGTCGGGCCGGCGCTGTTCTTCAGCCTTTTGATCATCACCCTGTCTTTCCTCCCGGTCTTCACCCTGGAGGCCCAGGAGGGTCGCTTGTTTGGCCCGCTGGCATTCACCAAGACCTATGCCATGGCTGCCGCTGCTGGCCTCTCGATCACCTTGGTACCGGTGCTGATGGGCTATTGGATTCGTGGGCATATCCCCAGCGAACAACAGAACCCCTTGAATCGTTGGCTGATCGGTGCATACCGGCCGGTGCTGGAGTGGGTGCTGGCTTGGCCTAAGGTGACCCTAGCGCTGGCCTTGCTAGTGTTTTTGTCCAGTCTCTGGCCCCTCAGCAGACTCGGAGGAGAGTTTCTACCGCCGATGGACGAGGGCGACCTGTTGTACATGCCATCAGCCCTGCCCGGCTTGCCGGCCAGCAAGGCCACCCAGCTGCTGCAGCAAACCAACCGGATGATCCTCACGGTGCCCGAAGTGGCACGGGTATTCGGCAAGGCCGGGCGAGCAGAGACCGCCACCGATCCAGCACCGCTGGAAATGTTCGAGACCACGGTGCAGTTCAAACCACGCGATCAATGGCGCGCGGGGATGACACCCGAAAAGCTGATCGAGGAACTGGATCGCGCGGTAAAAGTTCCGGGGCTGTCCAATATCTGGGTGCCGCCCATCCGCAACCGCATCGACATGCTGGCGACGGGGATCAAGAGCCCCATTGGGGTGAAAGTGTCCGGAACCTCCTTGGTCGACATCGAGCGCATAACGCGCGATATCGAGGCCGTGGCCAAAGAGGTGCCTGGGGTGAGTTCGGCCTTGGCAGAACGCCTTACTGGCGGCCGTTACGTGGACATCCAGATCGATCGACTGGCCGCGGCGCGCTATGGCCTGAGCATCGCCGATGTGCAGGCGGTGGTATCGGGCGCCATCGGCGGCAGCAATATTGGTGAGACGGTTGAAGGACTGGCCCGCTTCCCGATCAACCTGCGCTATCCCAAGGAGTGGCGAGACAGTCCGCAGGCACTACGGCGTATGCCGATCCTCACGCAAGCCGGCCAGCAGATCACCTTGGGCACCGTCGCCCAGGTTAGTCTGACCGAAGGGCCGCCAATGCTGCGCAGCGAGAACGGGCGTCTGTCCGGTTGGGTCTATGTCGATGTCCGTGGGCGCGACCTGGCATCGACCGTGCGCGAGTTGCAGCAACGCGTAGCTGAGCAGGTACAACTCGATGCTGGCATGACCGTCTCCTACTCCGGTCAGTTCGAGTTCCTGGAGCGCGCCAATGCACGGCTGGCCTGGGTGGTACCGGCGACCTTGTTGATCATCTTCGTGCTGCTTTACCTGACCTTCAGCCGCTTCGGTGAGGCCCTACTGATCATGGCAACCCTGCCCTTCGCCCTATCGGGCGGCATCTGGCTGCTCTACTGGTTCGGCTTCAACCTGTCGGTTGCCACTGGGGTCGGCTTTATCGCCTTGGCCGGCGTCTCGGCGGAATTTGGGGTGATCATGCTGCTGTACCTGAAGAATGCCTGGCATGCACGTATGGATGCCGGGCGCAGCGGTGACCCGGCACTACTGGAGGCAATTCGTGAAGGCGCAGTGCTGCGCGTGCGGCCCAAGGTGATGACGGTGGCCGTGATCATCGCCGGCCTGTTGCCAATCCTCTGGGGCGGAGGTGCCGGATCTGAGGTGATGAAGCGCATCGCCGCGCCCATGGTCGGCGGCATGATTACCGCGCCGCTGATGTCCATGTTGGTTTTGCCGGCCGCGTACTGGCTGATGCGAAGGCAGCGTACACAGAAGGTTCGCGCACCGCAGGAGCTATAGCTTTACAAACCCGGGCAAGCCACGCGCCAAGCTGACTCGCCCGGGTAACGCGGCAGGAAGCATTACGGCGATGTAACTTTGACTTCATTTTTATGACAGGTTGAGCGGATATATTTTAATCACCACCTTGAAGGAGTGATTAAACATGAAAAGCCTCAAAGTTATTGCAGCCCTTGCCGCTATGGTTGTTTCCTCTGCCACTCTGGCAGAAGGCGGCGCTGATCGTGTTTATGGTCGGATGATTCAGGCCAATGAGCAGGCCATGCAAGAGTATGCTGCCGCTAACGGAAAGAATCCGCCTGAAGTTATTCATTACCGCTACGGCATGAAACTCGATATCGCCAGGGTCGTGGCCACTACCCCGACGGACTCTAGCTGCGGTGTGATGCCGGCCCAGATGACCTACGAGGACTCCAATGGCGATCTGAATATTCTTGAATACCGGGCAGCCGGGACAGGTTGCCGTAATCAAAACTAGATAAATGACATCGCGCTGACTGAAATGTAATTTCCAAGTCACCCTGACGTTATTTGGCATGTGGAAATATGACCAAGGCGTGCCTGGCTATGCCCGGCGCGCTTGGCACATATATGCGACCACACAATGACAACTGCCAATAACATCAGGAGCATTTATGAATAACAGAACCCTGTTAGGACTTTCTCTGCTCACTCTGAGCGTCAGTACCGGGCAAGCTGCAATGGCCGCCGGCGAGAAAGGCGAGGGATTTATCGAAGGCAGCAGCCTGACCATTCTCAATCGAAATCTCTACTTCAACCGCGATTTCCGTAAAGGCCAGTCCAGCAGCTCGGGTAATGGCTATTCGGAAGAGTGGGCGCATGGCGTGATAGGCAGATTCGAGTCTGGTTTCACCGAGGGCACCATAGGCTTTGGTGTCGATGCCTTTGCCATGCTAGGGCTCAAGCTTGACACCGGCGACGGCCGTTCTGGAGCAGGCGGCTCAGTCGACGTGATGCCTTACAACAGCCTCGGGCAGGCTGAGGACAACTACTCAAAACTGGGGGGCGCGGTGAAAACTCGGTTCATGGATACCGAGATCAAGGTAGGCGACGTCTTTCCCGTCAGCCCGGTCGTCCAATACGGTGATGCACGGCTTTTACCGGAGAGTTTCCGAGGTGTCACCGTGGTCAACAGCAGCGTGGAAGGACTGTCGCTTCAGGGCGGTCGCCTCCACTCGATGAGCCAACCCAATACCAGCAGCATGCGCGACGGCTTCGCTACCTTCTACGCGGGCGAAGTGGACTCGCCATGGATCGCCTATTTCGGTGGTGATTACACGCTTAATGACAACGTCGGCTTTAGTCTCTACACCAGCCGCCTCAAGGATGCCTGGAATCAATATTACGCGGGCACCACGCTGAGCTACCCGCTTGCGGACGATGTCGCCTTGATCGGCGGGCTGAACTACTACAAGGCGGTCGATGAAGGGAGGCAGCTCCTCGGGAGCTTCGATAACAACATCTGGAGCGGCAAGGTCGGCATCCAATTCGGCGCTCATACAGTGCTGGTGGGTCTCCAGCGCAACAATGGCGATGATGACTTCGACTACTTGCGCCAATCGGACTCCATCTACCTCGACAACTCCATCCAGTACAGCGACTTCAACTCGCCGAAGGAGAAGTCATGGCAAGTGCGCTATGACCTGGATATGGAGCCTTTCGGTGTGCCTGGATTGAGCTTCATGACTCGATATGCCCAGGGCTGGGATGCCGACTACAGCAACGCCAACGAAGTCTATATGCGCCGTGATGACAACGGCGATCCGTTGACCAACCAGAAGCGCTGGGAGCGGGACATCGAGGCCAAGTACGTTGTGCAGTCTGGGTCGTTGAAGGACATGTCCTTTCGCATTCGACAAGCCACGACTCGCGCCACCGACTTCGAGTCGGATTTGGATGAGTTCCGCCTGATTGTCGAGTACCCGCTGGAAGTTCTCTAACCCTGGCAAGCGAGCGGGTTGATTGCCCGCTCGCTCCTTGGTCCTGCTGTCCCCTCGTAGTGCTCCTTTGGTTTGGAGACAGCCCTTGGCGCCCTAGGGCGCCTTTTTTACTTAGGTTAAAGGACGTATGAAAATGAGTCGGCCACTACACACAAGCGGCCGTGCTGGCAGGCAGTACTACTGGGCGGGATATTCTGCAACGACCTGATCAGAACCCGTCTTGGTCAAGCCAATGACCTGGTAGGCATGCTGTACGCCATCGACTTCCATGCCGGGGGAGCCCGCCGGCATCCCGGGAACAGCGATGCCCAGCAGATCATCGCGCTTGGTGAGTTCGATGACCTGAGCCGCCGGCACATGACCTTCGACGAACTTGCCGTCAATCACCGCGGTGTGACAAGACGCCAACCGCGGCGCAACGCCCAGACTTTGCTTCACTGCCGTCATGTTGCTTTCGACATGGTCGACGACTTTGAAGCCATTCGCTTCGAGGTGTGAGATCCACTTCTTGCAACATCCGCAATTAGCATCACGATGGACATCAATCGTCAGGGCATCAGCGGCTTGAACTGCAGATGTGACGGAGAGAGCGGCCAGCAAGGCCAGATATTTAGCTTTCATGCACGTGCTCTTTGCCATCGGCGTGGGTATGGCTCTTGGGCGAGGCATTCGGAGTTTGCTCGGAATGATGGTCTCCGCCGCTTGGGGCGGCCTCATCCCCGGCATGGTGGTCATCGCTACTCATGTCCGAATGGTGACCTGCCTCAGGTGCGGAGCCACCCTCGCTATCAGTAGCCGCGGCATCGTGATGGCCAGGCTCTCCGGCATCACCTGTTCCATGATGGTCTTCGCCACCGCCGCTATTGCCATGATGGCCAGGCTTGTTGTCGCCGTGCTGACCTTCATGATTGTGCATTTGCGTTTCCCCACCACCATGCTGATGGCCGCCACTGGATGCGACGAGTGCTTGGTATTGCTTGGCATCCATCGCCGGCAATTGGTCAAGGAAGGCAACCATGCCCCAGATGTACTCATCGCCCATGCTCTTGCCCCACGCAGGCATACCCGTTGCCTTGATGCCATGCTTGATCACCCAGAACGCTGCTGACGGATTGCCATCGACACCGATTTTGGCGAGGTTGGGAGGCGCAGGATAAAGCGATTGGCTTAGCTCGGTCTCCGCCACACCTGGCGCCAAATGACAGCCGATACACATGGAGTTGTAGTTGCCCGCACCGGCGCGAATAAGAGCTTGATCATCCAGGTTGGGAACCTCGATGTTCCGCGAACGGACTTCGATAGAGCGGTCACGGGCCATCGTGAGAAACGCATGCACTGCAGGAAAATGGGGATCGTCGGCCCCCACGTTGACCACGCCAAAGTAGGCACCGGCCAGGACAGCTGTGCTACCGACCACGCCGGCCGCCACCAAAGTTTTAATTGTTCTTTTCATGTCAGGTTCTCAAAACCACATCCGGATACCGGCGACAAAACGCGCCTCGTCTACATCACCGCCCTCGTCGCGCACCATGTCTGCCGTGTTGCCATAGGAGCGGCTCCAAGAAACCCCGATATAGGGGGCAAACTGCCGGACAATCTCGTAACGCAGACGTAAACCGAGCTCGGTATTGGCCAACCCGGACCCCACACCTCGCTCAGGATCGTTCTTGCCGTAGAAGTTCATTTCGGCAGTTGGCTGGAGAATCAGCCGGTTGGTCAGCAGAATGTCGTACTCGCCCTCCAGTCGGGCAGCAGTTTGGCCATTCTCGCCGACGAAGGCCGTGGCTTCGGCCTCAAAGGCGTAAAGCGCCATGCCCTGGATACCGAAGGCGGCCCAAGTCTGCGGCGACTCCGGTTTGAAGTCCTGGCGGACGCCCGCGACGACATCCCACCAAGGGCCGATCGAGCGGCCGTACAGCAGCTGTAATTCAGCGTCCTCGGTAACGCCGTTGGTACGCTCGCCTTCGGAGCGGAACCAGACCCGGTTGATATCACCGCCTACCCAACCCGACGCATCCCAGGCCAGGGTGCTGCCCTCATCTGCGTCTTGGTATTCGAGCTGATCGAGCAGGAAAAAGCTGTTGATGGCGCTGTCATGCACCTTGTGGCCAGGCAGTGGCGGGAAAGCCGCTTGGCGATCAGCATCCGTCAGAACGGGAATCGGCGTACGACTGGTAGTTCTCGGGGCTTCAGCGGAGCCATGGTTCATCTTCGAATGATCCATGCCCTCCATCTGTCCCTGCATGGTGCCGTGTCCCATCTTGCTGTGGTCCATGGCTGGGGCCTTCTCTTGGCTCTGGCTGTGGCCCATCTGGCTATGGTCCATGCTGCCCGATTCGCTCTGCATGGCACCATGATCCATCTTGCTGTGATCCATGCCCTCCATCGGCGCTTTGGCGGAACCGTGGCCCATCTGGCTGTGGTCCATCGACATGGAGCCGTGCCCCATTGCCGAATGATCCATTTCTTCCGCAGCCTGGGTAACGCCGCCGCTGAGTGCACTCAGCGACACGACCAGCGCTATGAGGGACGGGCGTGAAAACCTAGTGGTCATGGTTCGAACCTGCTTCGGCTTCGGTGCCGCCATGCTTATCCATCATCTTCTCGTGCCCCATATCGTCATGGTTCATGCCCTCATGATCCATGGTGCCATGATCCATCTGCTGGCCAGCGGCCTTGCCTTTCGATTGATCTGCAGGCTTGTCACTGATGGCCTCGGGCGCAGCCGACTCGGCAGCATGTTGTTCGTGCTCGCTGTGCCCCTCACCTGCCAATGACGTCGGCGCGTACAAAGCAGCCAAAAAACTGAACATCGCTGCGCTGCCAAACAGGGCATTACGCTTCATAAAAGTACTCATCAGAAATCTCCTTTACTCATCCACACGGACTTCACGGAACATGCCCATTTCCATGTGGAGCAACAGGTGGCAGTGGTAGGCCCAACGCCCCAACGCATCGGCGGTCACCCGATAGCTGCGCTTGGAACCTGGCGGCATGTCGATGGTGTGTTTACGCACCAGGAAATTGCCGTTCGCATCCTCCAGATCACTCCACATGCCATGAAGATGGATCGGGTGAGTCATCATGGTGTCGTTGACCAGCGTGATGCGAACACGCTCGCCGTACTTGAGGCGTAGAGGCTCGGCGTCAGAGAACTTGATTCCATCGAAGGACCAGGAGAATTTCTCCATATGCCCGGTGAGGTGCAGCTCGATGGTGCGACTTGGCTCACGCCCGTCCGGATCAGGGAAGGTGCTGCGCAGGTCAGAGTACGTCAGCACGCGCCGGCCGTTATCACGCAGGCCGATACCTGGGTCGTCCAGCTTGTGCGTCGGCGTCATGGTCTGCATGTCGACCAAAGGATTGTTGGTCTCTGAGGCCGGGTGTGCCTGCATGTTGCCAGCCATGCCAGCCATGCCAGCCATGTTTGAATGATCCATTCCGGCCATCTGGCTGTGATCCATACCAGCCATGCCACCCTGCATGCTGCCATGATCCATTCCCGCCATATTGCCCTGATCCATCCCGGCCATGTTCCCGTGATCCATACCGCCCATGCTGCCGTGATCCATACCCATGTCGCCCATGGCAATCAGCGGACGCGGGTCGGGGCTGGGTACTGGTGCACTCAACCCCTCCTGTACAGCAAGGGTGCCGCGCGCATAGCCAGTGCGATCCATGGATTGTGCAAACACGGTATACGCCTGTTCGCTGTCTGGTTCGACGATCACGTCGTAGGTCTCGGCCACGGCGATACGGAACTCGTCGACGCTGACCGGTTTGACGTGCAGACCATCGGCCGCAACCACAGTCATCTTCAGGCCCGGGATGCGCACATCGAAATAGGTCATCGCCGAGGCGTTGATGAAGCGCAGGCGGATCTTTTCGCCTGGTTTGAATATGCCGGTCCAGTTGCCATCAGGTGCCTGGCCGTTCATCAGGTAGGTGTAGGTGTAGCCACTGACGTCGGCGAGATCAGTCGGGCTCATCTTCATTTCGGCCCACATCTTACGGTCGGCTACGGCGGCGGACCAACCCATCTCGCTTACGTCATCGATGAAGTCACCAACGGTGCGTTTGTGCTGGTTGTAGTAGTCCGACTGTTTCTTGAGCTTGGCCAGTACCCGCGTTGGATTTTCATCCGTCCAGTCGCTCAGCAACACGACGTAATCACGGTCGTAACTGAAGGGCTCGGGCTCCTTGGCATCGATGACCAGCGCACCGTATACGCCGACCTGCTCCTGGAGCCCAGAATGGCTGTGATACCAGTAGGTGCCGTTCTGGTTGACCTTGAACTTGTACTCATACATGCCATCAGGGGCGATGCCATGGAAGCTCAGGCCAGGAACGCCATCCATGTTCGCCGGCAGGATGATGCCGTGCCAATGGATGGAGGTGTCCTCCTTGAGGCGGTTGCGCACGCGCAATGTGACGGTATCGCCTTCGCGCCAACGAAGAATCGGCCCAGGGAGCGAGCCGTTGATGGTCATGGCCGTGCGCGCTGCGCCGGTGATGTTCACCGGGGTTTCACCGATGAATAGGTCGAATTCGTTACCAGTCAGTACGTTGGGCTGGCCGGGGCTGTTCACCGCCCAGACCGGCGTGCGCCACAGGCCAAGTCCGCCGATAATACCGGTGGCTGCCAGGCCTTTGACGAAGGTGCGCCTTGTGGTTTTGCTTTGCATGCCGTTTTGTCCAATCCGTCAAATGAGCCGGTGATGGTGTGCCCGGTCTCGGGTTCATGGCTGCTTCAATGTCGGGGATTTACCCCTCAACTTTCCACGTCGGTGCATTGCACAAGCCTTACCGACGATGAGCAGTATGAAACTGCCATATCCCAACCATCCGGGTGATTACATTTCTGTAAGGTAGATGACTTCAGCAGTTGGTGTGCTCTGCTTGCTCGGTTGGACTGCTGGCTACAGGAGCCTCAACTTTCTGCTGCTGGGCCACCCGGTAGGCCTCCAGAGACGTCTGGCGTGCCTGCTCCATGCGCGCGAAGGTTCGGTCAGCACCACCTTCAGCCATTGCCAAGCTGGAGATGCTCAGAGCAGTAACTACAAGCAGAGCTTTGATCGATTTCATTTTGGGTATTCCTCGTAAGTTAAGTGGTCCCTGCAACTGCAGAGGCCGAGCTTTAGGCTCGATGTCACGTTAACTAAGAGGGCCTGTCAGCAACCTGAGCCGAACATTACAGTTCTGTCAGGTTGCTATTTCTTTCTTGTAGCCCATCCAGAAGGCTCGGTACTGTCTTTCATGCCCTCATAAAGCCTTGCGAATTTCTTGAGAGGGCATGCTCGGCAGCGATGCCTAAGCTACTCAGGGTCATTCGCACCCGCGGATAAGACCACCAACAATTAAGAGAGATTGTCACTATGTCGAATAAATCCAACGTCGCTACCGGTGCCGCTCTGGCTCTCGTGGCCGCCAGCCTGTTTGCTACCCTGCCTGTCCAGGCCGCCCAGGACACCAAAGCAGCTGAAGTGAAGTGCTTCGGCGTCAACGGTTGCAAGGGCCAGAACGACTGCATGACCGCCAAAAATGCCTGCAAAGGCCAGGGAGAATGTAAAGGCCAGGGTTTCAAGCTGATGACTCAGGCCAAGTGCGATGAGGCCGGTGGTAAGACCAGCGAATAATGCCGTTGCGGGGAGTGCCTGCCACTCCCCTGCTGGAGTCTTGAATGAGTAAGCACAAAACACTGGGGTTCGGTCTTGGCCTTCGCAGTGAGTATTACCAGCAGATTCTTGAACAGCGACCTGCGGTCGACTGGTTTGAGATCATTTCCGAGAATTACCTGGTGGGCGGTGGCAAGGCCCTCTACTTTCTCGATGCGATTGGCGAGCAATACCCGTTGGTGATGCACGGAGTATCGCTGTCGATCGGCGGTTCACATAACCTGGACATGGGCTACCTACGACAGCTCAAGCAACTGGCGGACCGGATACAGCCCCAGTGGGTTTCCGACCACTTGTGCTGGAGTCGCGGCAACGCCCATCAACTCCACGACCTGCTGCCGCTGCCATTTACCCAAGAAAGCCTGCTGCATGTCGCCGCGCGGGTGCGTCTAGTGCAGGATGTTCTGGAACGTCCCATTGTGCTGGAGAACGTTTCCTCTTACGTGCAGTGGAAGACGTCCAGCATGAGCGAATCGCAGTTTCTCTCGGAACTGAGTTTCCTGACCGGTTGCGAATTGCTCCTTGACGTGAACAACGTCTACGTCAGCGCACGAAATCAGGATTTTGACCCATGGCAGTTCATCTTGGAATTGCCGCACGAGCGGATTCGTCAAATTCATCTGGCCGGGCATAGCGATTACGGGCAATACCTCATCGACACCCACGACCAGCCCATCGCTGACCCGGTTTGGGCGCTCTACAGCAAGACTTTGAGCTACTTGGGTCCAACGTCGACGTTGATCGAGCGGGATGATCATTTTCCACCGTTCGAGGATCTGTTATCCGAGTTGGAGCATGCCCGAGCTATCGCCAATGGCGTGATATCGAGGGCAACCCTTTGAGCCTGAGCGCCTTACAGACTGCATTTGAAACTTACCTGACAGATGGTGCCCTGCCCTCCAACGAGCTTTTGGAGCAAGTCCGGGGTTGCACTGCGCTGAGTGCCCTCGAAGGCCTGCGGATCTACCATAACGCCTATCGCTCGCGCCTGCTGGCGGTGCTGCGCGAGGATTTCCCGGCGCTGCAGCAATGGCTGGGAGAAGAGTCGTTCGAGCAACTCGCACTGGCCTATTTCACCGCCTGGCCACCACGGCATTTCAGCATTCGCTGGCTTGGTGAGAAGCTGCCCGAGTTTATTGGCAGCTACATTGCGGAACCTCAACTTTCACCGATTCGCGAACTCGCGGAGCTTGAGTGGGCTTTTACACTGGCTTTCGATGCGCAGGACGTCGAAGCGCTTTCACTGCAGGCCATCAGTGAGTTTTCGGCTGAAGACTGGGTTTCATTCAGGGTTTCCCTGACTCCATCTGCCAGATGGCTGCGATTGCAGTACAACACCCTGGCGCTGTGGAAGGCTGCCAAGTCTGGGGATCTGCTTCCCGTTGCCACCCAACCAGCCGGGAATCGAGACTGTCTGGTCTGGCGTCATAACCTCGTATGCCAGTACCGAAGCCTGGAGCCAGAAGAGGCGTCAGCATTGCGGTTTTTCGTCGAGGGTGGATCGTTCGCCGAACTCTGCGAGTCATTGAGCGCAACACATGGAGAGCAAGCCCCCCTGCAGGCCGCAACTTGGTTGAAATTGTGGGTCAACGAAGGTTTGCTAAAGCTCAGGGCAACTATTCACGAATGACCCGGAACCTATAGGCTAGCGACTTCTCTTTGGCCACTCCCGAGCGCGTCTATGACACACCGCATCATTCATTTCAAACAGCAAGCCTTGCTGGACCCAGAGACTTACCAGGCGATGCTGGCCGACGGCGTAGGTCATTGGGAGGCGCTTGTAGGAAAAGTCGTCGGAATAGAAGACGAGAAAAGCCACGAGTTCGCCGCATTGAAAAGCCTGTTCAAGCGAAAGCGCTACTCCTATGACACGCTGGAAATGCGCGAGCCAGGCAATCACTCAAACTGGCTTCGCGGCCGAGATGGGGAAGAAGGTATTACTAACGGGTATACGGATTTAATGGTTGATGGGGCACCTTCACCCCATCAATCTGATACCACCCTCAGATGGTTGATAGATCGACTCCGTAGTTGAGTTCCTCTGCGAAGTCCGGCAGTCCGTAACCGATGGTTTTCTTGTAGAAAGGAGAGACCTTCGCAGTCGGTGCCTTCTTCTTGTGCTTCGTGGTGTAGAGCATTCGTGCCCGCATCACCTCGAAGGAGTAACCGCGCCCTTCACGGTTCTTGTCCTTGGCCAGTCGGTTGATGGACTCCGTGTAAGCGTTGGTGACGGGCATGTCCGTCTCGAAGTAGGTCATGGTCTCTTCGCGCCAGTTTCCCACTGCCCTGACCAGATCGCTCCAGACTTCCTTTTGGCCCTTCGGGATGGTGGCTATCCACTCGTCCAGGGCGGCTTCTGCCTGGAGCCGTGTGGTGGCGTCCCAGATGCCGTAGAAGCGCTCCTTGTGCTCGTAGGCGGCCAGCAGTTGCGGGAACGCGCCTGTCCAGGTCTCCATGATGAGGCGCTCCCGGTCTGAGACTTCGTGAGCGCGTTTCAGCAGGATTTTCCGGTCTCCCTTGAGAGTCCGGCTCTGGGACGGTTTCAGCTCCTTTCTGAGGCCCTTGCGCACTCTCTCTAGGGCATCGTTGGCCATGCGCACCACATGGAACTTATCGACCACGATACGGGCCTGGGGCAGCACAGCCTTGACCGCTGCCCGGTAGGGGTTCCACATGTCCATGCTGACGATCTCGACCTTCTGCCGGTCTTTCAGCTTCATCAGGTAGTTGGTCACCACGTCCTGGCGGCGGGTGGCCAGCAGGTCGAGCAGGGTTCGCTCCTCAATGTTGGTCAGAATGCAGCGGTAGCGCTTGTTCAGGTATAGCTCGTCAATGCCCAGGATGCGGGGCGTCTCGAAGCGGTGCCAGCGCCCCAGGAACTCGGCGCGGGCGTTGAAGATGTCGCGCACCGTCTTCTCGTCCAGGCCGGTCTGTGCCGCCACAAAGGTGTAGGGGTGGTTGAAGGATTCCTTCTCCACGTACTCATGCAGCCGCAGTGTCATACGGAATCCGTCCACCATCTCCGGTAGCTGGGGCCTGAATGTTGTCTTGCAGGCCCGGCAGGTGTATCGGCGGCGGACCACCCAGAGAGTGACCCGCTTGCCGTGGATGGGCAGATCACGATAGGGAACGTCACGCTTGCCGAACCGTACGAACTCACCCTGCACGCCGCATTCCTCGCAGGCGATGGGATCGGGCACGTCCACCTGGAAGTGCATTTCGTCGTCGGTTGATTTGCAGCCCAGTACTTGGTATTGCGGCAGGTGAAGGATGTTGTCGGGAAGTTCGGTCATGGTGTTGTATAGGCGTAGGTGTCAGTCAGATCCATCCGACTCGGCATTGGTGTTTGCTTTTTTACCCAACAAGCTGCTGGAAACGAAAAGTAAGGCACCGAGGACAATTGCAATATCAGCCAGGTTGAAGGCCGGCCAATGCCAGTCTCGCCAATAGAAATCAAAGGAATCCACAACATAGCCGCGAAAGACCCGGTCAATCAGGTTGCCCATGGCGCCACCGAGGATAAGACTGTAAGCGATGGCTTCTCCTTTATGACGATTTTCAAGGATCAGCTTGATCAGAAAAATCGAGACCACTACCGCGATTCCGATAAAAAAGTAGCGCTGCCAGCCTCCACCATTCGCAAAAAGACTGAATGCGGCACCGGTGTTCCATAGGTGCACCCAGTTAAAGAACGGGGTCACCGAAACATACTCGCCATAGGCCATTGATTGCTGCACCAGCCACTTTACAGCCTGATCAGACGCTGCCAGCAGGCCCGATATGGACAATAGGGCATACGGCGAGAGCTTTTTGCCAATAATGAGCATTATTTAACCCTTCAACGCCAAAATGCGTCTGGCACCGTTAAGTACAATGCCCCCCGCGATGGTGCCGATAATCAGATCCGGATAATTGGAACCGGTCCACGCGACCAGGGCGCCGGCGGTGATGACCCCCAGGTTGATCACCACGTCGTTGGCCGAGAATATCCAGCTTGCCTTCATGTGCGCCCCGCCTTCCCGATGTTTGGATATGAGCAGCAGACAACTGGTATTGGCAATCAATGCGACGAATGCGATAGCCATCATCACCAGCGATTCAGGCTCACTACCGAATACAAAGCGTCTCACCACCTCTACGAGCACGCCCACAGCCAAGATCAGTTGCAGTACACCAGCAAGATGCGCGGCACGTACCTGCATTTTCACGCTATGTCCAACCGCATAAAGGGCAAGCCCGTACACCGCCGCATCGGCAAAATTGTCCAGGGATTCTCCAATCAGGCCGGTGGACCGGGCGATCAGACCGGCAGTCATTTCCACCACGAACAGAAGTGCATTGATGCCGAGCAACCAGCGCAGGGTCCCGGATTCTTGCTTAGCAGAAGCTGCCGAAAACTCGGCGGCCTTGATGGTCTCCGGATTTGCAGCGACGGTTTCCTGAAGCGAGGCGCCTAGCCCCAAGGTCTTCAGTTTCGAGGTGACGGGCTCGACCTCGCCGTCATGCACGACCTTCAGCCGGCGGTTCGACAAGTCGAAGGACAGCGCCCGAATCTCCTCAAAGCCGTTCAGGGCTAGGCGAATCATTCGTTCTTCTGATGGACAGTCCATCTTCGGCACGGCATAAACACTGACCCATCTCCCTGGCGCCTCGGAGGAGGCCTGTATATCGGTATCCGCTGCGGACGTTGCATCACCGCCACAGGCGCCACCACAGGATTTGCTCATGATACGACTCCACTTGAACAATGTTGTGGTACCATTTAAAACTATAAAGCTACTATAAGGTCAATAGAGTAAAGAATCCGTTGGGGAGGAGGCTGATGCGCATT